>NZ_JBFGBM010000035.1:0-17825 GCF_041567615.1 Muriicola sp. | reverse complement strand
TCCGGGAGACGGATGCTATCTTACACGTTCTGCGTTGTTTTGACGATGACAACGTCGTCCATGTAGACGGATCCGTAGATCCCATCAGGGACAAGGAAACCATTGACATCGAACTGCAGCTCAAGGATCTTGAAAGCGTTGAGAAGAAACTCGACAAGGCCAAGCGCGCGGCTAAAACAGGGAATAAGGACGCGGTGAAAGAGGAAGCCGTATTACTTAAAGTAAAAAAAGAGCTCGAAGCAGGTATATCCGTTAGAGCCATTGATTTAAGTGCTGATGAACGTAAAGAATTCATCACCCCTCTGCAACTGATCACTGACAAACCGGTGATGTACGTATGCAACGTGGATGAGGCTTCTGCCGCCTCCGGGAATGCTTATGTAGAGCAGGTCCGGGCAGCGACCGCAGGTGAGAATGCAGAGATTCTAGTACTTGCCGTGGGAACAGAGGCCGATATTTCCGAACTGGAGACCTATGAGGAGCGGCAACTCTTCCTGGAAGACCTGGGATTAGACGAACCGGGGTCTTCCAAGCTCATACGAGCGGCCTACCACCTGCTCAATCTCCATACCTATTTTACGGCAGGAGAGAAGGAGGTCCGGGCTTGGACCATTCCCGTGGGTGCCACCGCACCTCAGGCTGCCGGTGTGATCCATACCGATTTCGAAAAAGGCTTCATCAGGGCAGAGGTCATTTCTTACGAGGATTATGTTACCTTTGGAAGTGAGATCAAGGTAAAGGAAGCCGGAAAAATGAGGGTGGAAGGCAAGGAATATATAGTGAAGGACGGGGATGTCATGCACTTCCGTTTCAACGTCTGAAAAAGGTCTCCGACTCCCGAATTTCCTGAACTGAACCCCGTTTTAGCTATTAACAATGTCCCTGTTTCATTGTTGATTACTTTCTATTTGGTGCATTTTGATTTCTGAACTGAAATTTTATATTAGCAGGGATATACCCCAAAGCTATGGCTCAAACACAATACACAGAGGAGAATATCCGGTCTCTTGACTGGAAGGAGCACATCCGAATGCGCCCCGGGATGTATATCGGCAAACTGGGTGACGGGTCCTCCCAGGACGATGGGATCTATATTTTACTCAAGGAGGTGATCGATAACTGCATCGACGAGTTTGTCATGGGGGCCGGCAAGACCATCGAGATCTCCATCCCCGGCGACAAGGTGATCGTCAGGGACTACGGGAGGGGCATACCGCTCGGCAAGGTGGTGGATGTGGTCTCAAAAATGAACACCGGAGGAAAATACGATACCCGTGCCTTTAAAAAATCCGTAGGGCTCAACGGGGTGGGTACCAAAGCGGTGAACGCCCTGTCTTCTTTCTTTAGAGTAGAATCCACCCGAGACGGAAAGTCAAAGTCGGCCGATTTCGAATTCGGCAACCTGGTCAGCGAGGATTTTTTGGAAGAGACCTCCCGGAGAAGGGGAACCAAGGTAATCTTCACCCCAGACGAATCCATCTTTAAGAAATACAAGTACCGGAACGAGTATGTGGAACGCATGCTCAAGAATTATGTCTATCTGAATCCGGGTCTTACGATCCTCTTTAACGGGGAGAAATTCCATTCTGAGAACGGTCTTAAGGATCTCCTTGAAGACAACAACAGCGCCGAGGATATGCTGTATCCCATCATCCACCTTAAGGGAGAGGATATTGAGGTCGCGATCACACACAGTAAAACACAGTACAGCGAGGAATACCATTCCTTTGTAAACGGGCAGCACACCACCCAGGGAGGGACCCACCAGGCTGCGTTCCGCGAAGCCCTGGTAAAGACCATCCGGGATTTCTACGGCAAGAATTACGATGCCTCCGATATTCGCAAGAGCATTATATCGGCTATTTCCATCAAGGTGATGGAGCCCGTTTTTGAGAGTCAGACCAAGACCAAGCTGGGTTCCACGGAAATGGGAGGGGACTTTCCCACGGTACGTACCTATGTGAACGATTTTATAGGCCGTGAGCTCGACAATTACCTGCACAAGAATCCTGAAACGGCCGAAAAGATCCAGCGGAAGATCATGATGGCCGAAAAGGAGCGAAAGGAGTTGTCGGGTATACGCAAACTGGCCCGGGAGCGGGCAAAGAAAGCCAGCCTCCACAATAAAAAGCTGAGGGATTGCCGCATCCACCTGGACGACATGAAGAGCGACAGGCGACTCGAGAGCACCCTCTTTATCACGGAAGGGGATTCTGCATCGGGGTCTATCACCAAATCGCGGGATGTGAACACCCAGGCCGTATTCAGCTTGAGGGGTAAACCCTTGAATTCTTACGGGATGTCCAAGAAGATCGTCTATGAGAACGAGGAGTTCAACCTCCTGCAGGCAGCCCTGAACATAGAGGAGTCTATGGAGGATCTCAGGTACAATAACATCGTGATCGCCACGGATGCCGATGTGGACGGCATGCATATACGCCTGCTGCTGATCACTTTTTTCCTGCAGTTCTTTCCAGAACTCATCAAGGAGAACCACCTCTACATCCTACAAACCCCTCTTTTCAGGGTTCGCAATAAAAAAGAAACGATCTATTGTTACAGCGAGGAGGAGAAGAAGGAGGCTATTGCAAAGTTATCCGGTAAACCGGAGATTACGCGATTCAAAGGATTGGGTGAGATCTCTCCTGATGAATTCAAGCATTTTATAGGCGATGATATCAGGCTGGAACCCGTGATGCTGGACAAGGCACTTTCCATCGAAGAACTCCTGCAGTTCTATATGGGGAAAAACACCCCGGACCGACAGGAATTCATTATCAATAATCTTAAAGTTGAAGTTGATCTGGTAGATCAGGAATAATACTAAATCAAGTAAATAGGAGTCTCTTTATATGCAAGAGAATGAAGATGGGCAATTAGAACAGGAAGAAGGCAGGGAAGGGCAGCAAGAGGCGCTTACCAGGGTCACCGGGATGTATAAGGACTGGTTCCTGGATTACGCCTCTTATGTCATCCTGGAAAGGGCCGTACCGGCCATCGAGGACGGATTCAAGCCTGTTCAGCGGAGGATCATGCATTCCTTGAAAGAGCTGGATGACGGACGCTACAATAAAGTGGCCAATGTGGTGGGGCATACCATGCAGTATCACCCCCACGGTGATGCCAGTATCGGAGACGCCATGGTGCAGATTGGGCAGAAGGATTTGCTGATCGACACCCAGGGGAACTGGGGGAATATCCTTACCGGAGATGGAGCTGCCGCATCCCGATATATAGAGGCGCGTCTTTCAAAGTTTGCGCTGGATGTGGTATTCAGCCCTAAGATTACCGAATGGCAGCTTTCTTATGACGGCCGCAAGAAAGAACCCGTGCACCTGCCCGTTAAATTTCCATTGCTCCTGGCCCAGGGTGCAGAAGGTATCGCGGTAGGCTTATCCACCAAGATTCTCCCTCATAATTTTAATGAACTGATCGACGCCTCCATCAAACACCTGAAGGGGCAGAAATTCAAGTTGTTCCCCGATTTTCCCACGGCCGGGATCATCGATGTGACCAATTACAATGACGGGATGAGGGGAGGCCGGATCAGGATCAGGGCGCGGATCTCCCAGCTAGACAAGAATACCCTGATGATCAGTGAGATCCCCTTTGGGACCAACACCTCATCCCTCATCGACTCAATCTTGAAGGCCAATGACAAGGGGAAGATCAAGATTAAAAAAATAGAGGACAATACGGCAGCCGATGTGGAGATCCTCATTCACCTTCCCGGGGGGATATCCCCGGACAAGACCATCGATGCTCTTTACGCATTTACGGCCTGTGAGAGCTCCATTTCCCCCCTTGGTTGTATTATCGAAGACAACAAGCCTTTGTTTATCGGGGTGGAGGAAATGCTGAAGCGATCCACGGACCATACGGTGGAATTGCTAAAAGAGGAGTTGGAGATCCAGTTGGGGGAATTGGAAGACCAGTGGCATTACGCCTCCCTGGAACGGATCTTTATCGAAAATCGCATCTACCGTGATATTGAGGAGGAAGAGACCTGGGAAGGGGTGATTGCTGCTATAGACAAAGGGCTCAAACCACACGTCGGGCATTTGAAGAGAGAGGTGACGGAGGAAGATATCGTCAGGCTGACGGAGATCCGGATCAAAAGGATCTCCAAATTCGACATCGAGAAAGCGCAGCAGCTTATCGAGAGCCTTGAGGAAAAGATCGCTCAGACCAAAAAGTATCTCGCAAACCTGGTGGATTTCGCTATAGACTACTTCAAAGAATTGAAGAAAAAGTACGGGCAGGGGCGAGAACGCAAATCAGAGATCAGGATTTTCGACGAGATCGAAGCGACCAAGGTGGTCATTCGAAACACAAAACTGTACGTCAACCGGGAAGAGGGATTCGTGGGTACCTCCCTGAAGCGGGATGAGTATGTCACCGACTGCAGCGATATAGACGATATCATCATTTTTACCAAGAGCGGCCATATGATGGTCACCAAGGTAGATGCCAAGACATTTGTCGAAAAGAATATCATCCATGTGGCGGTCTTTAAGAAGAAGGACAAACGCACCATCTACAACATGATCTACAAGGATGGCAGAGGCGGCGCCAGTTATGTAAAAAGGTTTAACGTCACAGGGGTTACCAGGGACAAGATATATGACCTTACCAATGGCAAAGCCCAGTCTGATGTACTCTACTTCACAGCCAACCCCAATGGCGAGGCAGAGGTAGTGACCGTCAACCTGAGGCAGTCGGGCAGTATCAAGAAGTTAAAATGGGACCTCGATTTCGCGGACGTGCTGATCAAAGGACGTAACTCCAAGGGGAATATTGTGACCAAATATCCGGTCAAGCGCATCGAATTAAAAGAAAAAGGTCTGTCGACCCTCAAACCCCGGAAGATCTGGTTCGACGAGACCATACAGCGTCTCAATGTGGACGGTAGGGGTGAGTTACTGGGTGAGTTCACCAGTGAGGACCGCTTGCTCATCATCAGTCAGAAAGGGGTGATCAGGACAGCCATCCCGGATATCATCATGAGATTCGACGACGACATGATCGTCCTTGAGAAGTGGAAACCGGAAAAACCGCTTTCAGCCATCTACTGGGAAGGAGAAAAGGAATTATTCTACGTAAAGCGTTTCCTGGTGGAAAACCCTGATAAGGAAGAAGTGATCATCACGGATCATCCCAAATCCTACCTGGAGAAGATCTTTACAGATTACAGGCCGGTGGCCGAGGTGGTTTTCGCCAAGAAGAGGGGGCAGGAACGCAAGGAAAACATGGTGGTTAACCTCGATGAATTCATTGCCGTCAAGGGGATCACGGCCATGGGGAACCAGCTTACCAAAGAAAAGGTACTGGAGATCAATGCCTTGGAACCATTGCCTTATGAGGAGCCTAAAAAGAACAAGGCCGAAGACATAGAGGTCATCGATGAGGAAGATGTAAAGCCGGATAAAAAAAGCGCCGCACCTAAGACTGAAGAAAAAGAACAGGAAGACGGCGAGAACGGTCAGACCAAGTTGTTCTGACGCTCTTTGCTCAGCACTCAGGATCTTCTGCCGACGCGTCCTGGTTTTCTTCCAGGTCTTCGATAAATTCCTCTTTCTTCCTGTATTTCATATTGAGGAATTCCACCAGCAGGGAGAAGGTAATGGCAAAATAGAGGTAGCCTTTTGGGATGGCTCCGATCTCAGACCCAAAGAAGCGGGCATGGCTCAGGTGGGCCGCTTCAGCGATCAGCATAAACCCGATCAGGATCAGGAATGACAGGGCGAGCAACTGCATAGATGGATGCTTGTTGATAAATACCCTGATCGCATTGGCAAAGACGATCATGATGATGATGGAAATGACCACGGCAATGACCATAAGCACCAGGGCATCCTCCGGCTTGTCGCCTATTCCGCTGGTCATCCCTACCGCCGTCAGGATGGAGTCTATGGAGAAAATAAAATCTATGATCAGGATCTGGAAAAGTGCCCTGTTCAGGCTGGTGATATTCTTGGCTTCCAGCACATCCTCATCGTGTTCCGGCAATTCCACCTTTTCATGAATTTCTGATGTGCTTTTGTACAGTAAAAAGAGTCCGCCCAGCAGCAGGATCAGGGCCTGCCCGCTAATCCCTGCGGAGAACCAGGAACTTTCGACATAATAGAACGGATTTTTCAACCCGATGAGGAAGGACACGGCAAAAAGCAGGATGATCCTTTGCACCATCGCCAGGATCAGCCCCCATAAGGTCGCTTTCTTTTGTTCTTTTTCAGGGAGTTTGTTGGCGGCAATGCTGATGAAGACAATGTTGTCAATACCCAGTATGATTTCCAGGAAAGTGAGGGTGAGCAGGGCCACCCAGGCATCCGGACTAGTGAGTATGTCGAACATGATCAATTCATTTTTACGGCGGTGCCCCTGGTTTTTTGTGCACTGCCTACCAAGCCGTATTCAAAAGTATAAGAACTGTCTGTAGTACTCAGGATCTTCATGTGGATTGGTTTTTGCTCATTGAGGTTTTTGGGATTCAAATTCTTGACGATGAATTCACAGTCGTTGATCCATCGAACAGAGGAGGTATCTGCCTTCCCTTCAAAGTAATCGATTTCGATCTCATTAGCCCTCTCAAAAATCGTTGTTTGTTCAACCCCGTCTATAAGGGCCGTATAGCGAAACCTTCCTTCCTTAAATGCCGTACAATCCCTTGGAGGAGTGCCGCAGGCGGCAGAAAACCCTCCCAGGAGGCAAAGCAACACGAAGTTTTTTAACATGTTTGCAAATTAGTGAATTCTGATAATTACGGGCAACATCCCCGGGAGAAACTAAGTTCAATCTGCAGTCTATTTCTCAAAGGCTTCAAAACTGCCATCTTCATACAAGATGAGTACCTTTTTGATCACCCTGTCCTTATCGATTTGCGAAGTATCCAGAATTTGTTTGGACTCTGTAGAAGAGGAGGCCTGGTTCCTGGATGGGAATTCACCCTTGCCATTGAGGAGCCAGTACAGATTCACCTCGGGGTAGGAGCGCACCACCTTCATCACGAATTCAAGACTTGGTTTGTTACGCCCGGTCAGCACATGAGAGACACTCGACCTCTGCACCCCGATCTTATCCGCGAAAGCTGACGCTGAAAGATTGTAGAAATCCAGGATCTTTTCCAGGCGGGCAATGAATTCCTTACTGTTTACCATTGTAAACTAATTACCATCGATTATTCGATAATTTTCTTAAAATACGATCAAAAACTATGCTAAATAATTATAATAATACTTTCGATAATAATATATAAAAACCTGATATAAAGTAATATAAAACTATTTTTAAGATCGCATTCACATTTGGTTACAATTGTCAATATATTGTGCGAAAGATCCGCGAAGATCTAATTACAAATGTAAATAAACTTATGGTATTAGTTTTTAATTTACCCTTACTTTTACAACGACACGCAAAGACTAGGAACAGTGGAAGTTCAGGGTTACATTGAGATTCGTGAGGGATCGGTGAAGGGCCGGTACCTCAGTCCGGAAATGCTGCAACCCTTTCTCGGGGTATTGGGAGAAAGTGTGCATTTGGAAAAAATCGGGGATTCGGTCATGGGGAGACCTATCCAGAAGATCGTGCTGGGCTACGGCCCCGTCAAGGTCATGATGTGGTCTCAGATGCACGGCAATGAATCTACCACCACCAAGGCTGTGCTGGATCTTATACAGGCTATGCGGCTAGGGTACAAAAATGCACATGAGATGTTGCAAAAGCTCACCCTTGTGATCATCCCTCAGCTCAACCCCGATGGGGCTGCGGCCTATACCCGTGAAAATGCGGCCGGGATCGACCTCAACAGGGATGCTCAACATCGGACTCAGCCGGAAAGCATCGTCCTGTATGAGACGTACCTGAAACATCAACCCGACTTCTGTTTTAACCTACACGACCAAAGGACGATCTTCAGTGCGGGGACAATACGCCAACCGGCGACCCTTTCCTTCCTGTCACCTGCAGCAGATGTTTCCCGTTCTGTAACGGCAAGCCGTCTCACTGCGATGAAGATCATTTCAGGGATAAACAGGGAATTACAGAAATCGATCCCGGGTCAGATAGGCCGGTATGACGACGCTTTTAACCCCAATTGCGTGGGGGATGCTTTTCAGATGCTCAACACCCCGACCCTTCTATTTGAGGCCGGACATTTCCCGGGGGATTACGAGAGGGAAGAGACTCGGGAGTATGTATTTACAGCCCTCTGGGCTGCCCTTGACCTGATCCTCAGCGGCCGTTATATGGAGGAGACCACAAAGGGCTATGAAGGGATTCCTGAGAATCAAAAGAAGTTCTTCGATATCCTCATTCGTAATTCTCAGGCCATTCAGCATGACCGGTCATCTCCATCAGACGCAGGGATCCTGTACCGGGAAAAACTCGTTTCGGGATCGATCCGCTTCAGGCCGGAGATTGAAAAGGAAGGACATTTGTCCGAATACTTCGGGCATTTAGAACTGGATTGTTTCGACCAGGCCGATCTCGAAAAGCTCAGATCCAACAAGGAGATCATGGCCCTCTTGGCTGAGGGAAAGCGTTAATTTCCGGAATAATATTGAGTATCTTTCAAAAAAATCGCTTATCTGTTACGTTTATTTTCTTAATTGATTATTTTTGCCCCAAATAATGTTATTATGGGGAAAGTAAAATTGGATGAAATCGATCACCAGATCCTGGACATGCTCATTGACAATACCAGGACTCCATTTACGGATATTGCCAAGAAATTACTGATCTCTGCCGGGACGGTACATGTCAGAGTAAAAAAAATGGAGGAAGCCGGAATCATCCAGGGGTCTTCCCTGGTAGTGGATTACGTAAAACTGGGGTATGCCTTTATCGCCTATGTCGGAATCTTTCTTGAAAAAACCCATCAGACCAAATTTGTGATCGAACGCCTGAACCAGATACCAAACGTCACAGTAGCCCATATTACCACAGGAAAGTTCAATATCTTTTGCAAGATCCGGGCAAAGGATACCAATGACGCCAAGAATATAATTTTCAGGATTGACGACATCGAAGGGATCAGCCGAACGGAAACCATGATCTCCCTGGAGGAAAGCATCAATGACAAGAAAAGGCTGATGCACACGATTTTTAATGAGCTCTAAGCTTTTCGAATTTTCCTGATTACAGATTATAAGTCTGCACATGAAGACCTCCCAGCTATCATCATCGGACTACAATCCCTATTACAAAGCTTATATTGAAGCACTTGGGGAGGTTGACCTTATGAAGACCCTGAAGAAGCAGGTGGAGAATTACCCTCAGTTTCTGGGGAGTATCCCTGTTGATAAACTCAATTACAGTTATGCCGATGGCAAGTGGACGGTGGCTGAGGTCCTCGTTCATGTTTTGGATTCCGAAAGGGTGTTCCAGTACCGTGCCTTGCGATTTGCAAGAAAGGACAAGACCCCGCTTCCCGGGTTCGACCAGGACACATATGTCCCTGCATCAGGGGCAAATCAAAGAAGTCTGGAATCGATTATTGAGGAGTACAAGGCGATCAGGCGATCGACCATAGCACTTTACGAATCGTTTGAAGAAGGTATTCTGAACAGAAGGGGGGTGGCCAGCAACTCCACCATGAGTGTAGGCGCTTTGGGGTTTATTATCTGTGGCCACCAGAAACACCACAGGAATATTATCAGGGAGCGATATCTCTGAATTCAATCGAGGTCATCACCCTCAATTTCAGATTCCAGGTTTAATTCCAGCTCCGGCTCTTCGGAGACTGGTTTTACGCCTTCTTCCTCTTCCTCTTCATCATTGTCGAAATAATTGGCGATAAAATGAGACAGGCTTTGGCTGATCTTTACCAGGTACAGGGCATCTTCCGTTCTGAGCTCAACAGCTTCTATGTATTCCCCTCTGTGGTTCTTAAAGGAGATGATATCGTCGTCTCCGTAGCCATCGGGGTAGGATGCTACTAACCTGGCCGCGAGCATGGCGTCCAGTTTTTTGTGGTCGATCAGTATTCGTTTCATAGGTCGGTCGATTTAGCGTGAGTCTGCTATTGAAAATCACTAACCTAATCTAGAATATTTTTTTTCCCGGGAACGGAAAGAGTTGTAAACGGTGGATTTTAGTATATGTAACCCTTATTCTTCGTAGTATGTGAAGGCTTCCATGAATAAATCTTCGGAAACCTGCTGGTCTATCACGGCCTCCCCTATACGCTTTAGTAACACGAAGTTGATCGTCCCGTGGGTATTTTTTTTGTCGAATTTAAGGAGTTCGATGATCGCGTGCTTGTCGGCTTCGGTGAAATTCACTTTCCTGAATCGCTCCAGGAAGGTATTCTTGATATCTTCCAGCTGGTGAAGCCCCAGTCCGCTGATCCTGTGAGACAGGTAGCCTTCCAGGATCATGCCTATGGCTATGGCTTCTCCGTGCAACAGGGCTTTGTCTTCTCCTTTCTCAAGGAAATGTGATTCTATGGCATGCCCCAGGGTATGTCCGAAGTTGAGGACCTTCCTCATGTCCTTTTCCGTCGGGTCTTCCAGGACGATCTGGTTCTTGATCATCACAGAGGTATGTATATAAGGATCCATGGGATCATTCGCTTTGACATCCTTGAGGTCGCCCCAGTATTTTCCGCTGCTGATCAGGCCGTGCTTCAGCATTTCAGCAAACCCACTGTTAAGCTGTCGCTTTTCCAGCGTTTCCAGAAACCCGGGGATGACCAGCACCATTTCGGGCTGCCGGATCACCCCGATCTGATTTTTCAGATTTCCGAGATCGACTCCCGTCTTCCCGCCTATGGAGGCATCCACCATGGCCAGCAGGCTCGTGGGAATGTTGATGAACGGGAACCCCCTCTTGAAGGTGGAGGCGACAAAACCGCCCAGGTCCGTGACCACGCCACCGCCAAGGTTGATCAGAAGGCTCCTCCGATCGGCTCCCAATTCCGAAAGGGCATGCCAGATCTGCATGCAGGTGTCTATGGTCTTGTGGATCTCCCCGGCTTCCATCTCGATGATCTCGACCTCGAGGTTTGTCTCCAGGGAAGACAGGAAGACCGGGAGGCAGTCCCGGTGGGTATTCTCGTCGGTCAGAACAAAAAGTTTTGAATACCTCTCTTTTTTAAGATGTTGATTGAGTACACGGTATCCTTCCTCATTGAAATAAACGGAATAAGCATCTGTGATGATCGCATCCATGAAATATCCTGTTCTCAGTTTGGTTTCAGACGCAAATTAAAGGGAATTTTTCTGCAATTGGTATTGTTATCAGTGATTATCTTTGGGCTCATAAAAAAAAGATCGGCAATGGCTCAGCTTTTCGAGGACACAAAAACCGCTTTCGCCCTGAAATCAGATGCTGAACTGGAAAGGGCTTATTTTTTGTTCAAACTGATAGCCAATCAACCCCTGGTGAGGATAGGGACCGCGGTGACCAACTTTGCCATTAAGACGAACCTGCCTGTGGAGGGCCTCATTAGGGCCACGGTATTCGACCACTTTTGTGGAGGCATAAGCGAAAAGGATTGTATGCCGACCGTGGAAAAGCTCTGGCAGGCCGGGGTGTATTCAATTCTCGACTATTCCATAGAGGGAAAGGATACGGAAGACCCGCTGGATGATGCTTTGGCAATGACCCTAAAGATCCTGGATTTGATAAAGGAAAAGGAGGCCATTCCTTTCGCGGTTTTCAAGCCTACGGGGTACGGCCGTTTCCGCCTGTATGAAAAGATAGGGGCGGGAAAAAAGCTCACCCTTGCAGAGCAGGAAGAATGGGGAAGGGTAGTAGGTCGATACGAGGCGAGCTGTAAAAAGGCGTTCGACCTGGATGTAAGCCTGCTCATCGATGCGGAGGAAAGCTGGATGCAGGACGCAGCCGATGAACTGGTGGAGGATATGATGCGGAAATACAACAAGAAAAAGGCCGTTGTATTTAATACCATACAGCTGTATCGCTGGGACCGGCTTGATTATTTAAAAGGCCTCGTGTCCCGGGCTGAAAAGGGAGGATTTAAGGTGGGGGTCAAGATCGTAAGGGGTGCCTATCTGGAAAAAGAAAACGAACGGGCCGAAGAAATGGGCTATAAAAGCCCGATCTGTGCCAGTAAAAAAGAAACAGACGAGAACTTCAACAAGACCATTTCCTATATCCTTGACCACCTGGACGTTATTTCCGTATACGCCGGCACCCACAATGAGGAGAGTTCGTACCTGCTGATGCGACTGATGGAGGAGCGCAACATAGATCCTAAGGATTCCAGGATTTGGTTCGGGCAGCTCTTCGGGATGAGCGACCACATCACTTTTAATATGGCGGCCAAGGGGTATAATGTTTCCAAATACCTGCCTTTTGGCCCGGTAAAAGACGTGATGCCCTACCTGATCCGCAGGGCAGAGGAGAACACTTCCGTAGCCGGCCAGACCAACCGGGAACTCGAGCTGCTGAAAAAAGAGCGCAAAAGAAGGAAGATCTAATCTTCTGTGAATCTGAATTCGGAGATGGTGACCCGGGAATCACAGTTGGTGACTCGCAAGGAGGCGTCTTTGCCGTCTACCTCGTAGTGGATCACATACCAGGGGCAGGGTTTGCCCTGGGCTTCACTCTGACTGAATTTTACGGAACCTTCCCTAAGGAAAAGTACAAGTTCAGTGCTGTCTGCGAAGCCTTCGCGCATCGATTCCTGCGTATCTTCTGAGAACACCAGCGGTTTGGAACGCAGCTCTTTCAATACCCTGCAGTTGGGAAAGTAACAGAATTCTGTTCCTGTTTCCGAGGTTTTTTTCTTCAGGAAGAAGGCGAGAAAGATGATGCCTATGGTCAGCCCGATCATGTAGTACCCCAGGCGCTTGAGAAATGCCATGCTAAAAGATTAGGAAATTGATATCACTGTGTTTCAGGTCAAACCAATCCCCGACCGTCTTATTGGTCAGGATCCCATGGTAGAGGTAGAGGCCGTTTCTCAGCCCTTTGTCGAATCTCAAAGAATTTTCGAGTCCGCCGTCCTCGCCTATCTTGAGGAGATAGGGAGTAAAGATATTGCTGATGGAGACCGAAGCGGTCTTGGGATATCGGGCCGGGATGTTGGGCACGCCGTAGTGGAGTACGCCGAATTTTTCAACCAGGGGTTTGTCGTGGGTGGTGAGTTCACTGGTCTCGAAACACCCGCCCATGTCTATGCTGACATCTATCACCACCGAGCCTTTTTTCATCTGTTCCACCATGGTCTGGGAAACGACCACAGGAGAACGATCCCTTCCCCTCATGGCTCCTATGGCCACATCACAGCGTTTAAGCGACTTCAAGAGGTTTTTGGGTTGAAGGGTGGAGGTATAGACAATCTGCTGAAGGTTGCTCTGAACATTGCGCAGTTTGGTGATGGAGTTGTCAAAGATCTTTACATTGGCCCCGAGACCGATGGCAGAACGGGCCGCAAATTCACCAACGGTGCCTGCACCCAGGATCACGACCTCCAGGGGAGGTACCCCGGTGATGTTCCCGAACATGAGTCCGTTGCCGTGGTTGGTCGATGCCAGGACCTCTGCCGCGATCAACACACTGGAGATTCCCGCGATCTCACTGAGGGAACGTACGGCGGGATAATTGCCATCCTCGTCCCGGATGAACTCAAAGGCGATGGCTGTGATGCGTTTTTTGGCCAGCTCTTCAAAATAGGCTTTGGTTTGCGTCTTGATCTGCAGGGCTGAAATGATCGTGGCCTGAGGGTTGATGAACTGAATCTCTGAAAGGGTAGGGGGCTCTACTTTTAAAAGCAGGGGGCAGGAAAATACTTTTTTGGTGTCCTTGGAGATGGTGGCGCCAGCCTGGGTATAGTCGAGATCTGTAAAGTTGGCTGCGTCTCCGGCCCCGGATTCGATAAGCACGCGGTGGCCGTTGGCGGTGAGGGCATTTACGGCATCGGGGGTCAGGCAGATGCGTTTCTCCTGGAACTGGTTCTCTTTTGGAATTCCTATAAAGAGTTCCCCTTTCTGTTTCAGGATCTCCAGGGTCTCCTCCTGGGGGATGAGCTCCTGTTTGCTGAAGGGGGATCTTGGCTGGTTCATAGGGTTACTATGCAGGAGGTTGATGGGCCTGCGGCTCTCAAAAATACAACAATTTTACAGAAAGGAAACACCTGCGGGAATACTCGAAACAACCGGGTGCAACAGGCTGACAGAAGAGTTCTTAGAATTTGGAAACAACAGGAGGTTGCGCGGTTCGAAAATCCTGCCTACATAAAGTTAAAGAGGTTTTTCAAAGTATGCCGGAATTCCCTGACCAGTTTGGACAACGTCCTTTTGGAAACGTTTTCGGAAAGGTCTACCGCATGATCAGGATTGACATCTGCCATAGATTCCCTTTCAGATTTACTCGGTTGGTTGCTTTTCTCCTTAAAAGCCTGCAATTCTGCCTCCATGGCTTCCAGGTCGATCCCGTGGACATATTTATCGTATAACTTTATCCTAACAAAATACACGAAGGGAATCACTATCATACAAACAGGTAAAAGCCAAAGGACATTTTCGGTATCCACGAAATTGTCTTCAGAATATACTACTTCGAACACCTGAAAAGCATACATACAGAGAGGTATCAAAATAATGTGATACCACCAGTGTTTGCAGGTAAAAAACCAAATAATTAAAAGATAGAGTGGAATAATCTTATTTAGTAGAAACCAAGCATAAGTCCTTAAATCGGCAAACCCATTTCTATCAAAAGACATCCCCAAAAAATTAATTGTTGCGTCCGGGTCTCGAGGGAGATAGTCATGAATTTTGAATACAAAGGGAGTTAGAACAATCAGAATTAAACCGATAGTCTCGATAAAGAATCGATGACGAGTTTTATTCGAATTAATCAAATTTTCTGTCATTACTAGCGATGTATTTAAATCTGTAACGACAAAAGGGGCAATTTATTGGTTGCCCCTAAAATTTATGAAGTTAAAAGTTCTTATTAGTTCTTAAGAATGATCTTCGTCTTATCTACACCTTGCTCGTAGACTTGATCATCTTCTGCGGTGTTTGGAGTGCAAGCAGAGGCGACAAGTACAAGGATGGCCGCAATAGCGAATAGGAATTTTTTAGTGTTCATCGTAATCTGAGTTAAAATTCAGGAATCATTTCATTTTCAACTCAAATATAAGGAATAGAAATGAGATAAAATACATTTTATCGATAAAAATTTACCAATCACCGAAGAAATCTGCATTTCATCGATCCTGATTGCGGTTTGCAGTGACCACTTAAGAAGTAATATATATTGTTAAGTTGCTTCGAGAATGAGTTGTCTAGTTTCGGAATCTAAACTCTCCAGATATATATTTAGGCGATTTTCTGGTAAAAGCCCTTCTACCTTTTCCGGCCATTCGATAAAGATCCATACGTCCTGGTTCAGGTAATCCTCAAGTCCCAGGTCCAGGGCTTCCTCTGCGTTATTGAGTCGGTAAAAATCGAAATGGTACCCCAATAACTGCCCGTCAGGAAAGGTATACTCGTTCACGATACCAAAACTGGGACTATTCCCCTTATCAAATCCTCCCAGATGTTTTACGATCCCTTTGATCAGGGTCGTTTTTCCGGAACCCATTTGCCCATGGAAGCAGATCACGCTGCGTTCAGGTATTTTTTGAACCAACCCGCCGATCATTGGAAAAATCTCCTTCTTTGTATAGATTATTTTCTGCATTTCTCAGAATTTATTATTTTAGAACGATAATAGAGTATTTGAGAAATTCCTCAATTTAAGGTTATAAAATACACCCGGAGGAAAGTAATGGAGAATTATTACAAAATATATAAAATAGGAGTATTGTTGGTAGTGATAATTATTTTTCTACCCTTCCTTAACTATTTTCATCTGATTTTTAGTAATACCGAAAGTACTATTGAATTTTTGGGTTTTAACATAAAGCATGATTTCGTAAATAATCAGGTCTGGGCATGGTCAATTTTGAATTATTCATCTCAACTCATTTTAATAAGTCTTGCATATTTTACTAGTGAATCGTTTTATAAGTATTTACTGTTGCCAATAATTTCACTTTACTGCCTTGCTATAGCCTCTATTTTAGGTGTGATACCAAGTCTATATGTAGTTCCTTTTTCATTCAATATTCTAATTATAGCCATACTTTCAATCATTTTTATTTTGATTTTAGATAGAAGGAGATTCTCTTCAATTAGAAAGGCCGTTGTAAATAAAATTGTTACTGAATCTATTGTGGAATGGGTTAATTCATCGGTGAAAAATGGAATTAGCAGAGTACTTCACCTGAAAGAAGAGCGAAAGAGAATCTCAAATTACATTTACCTCCGGAAAGCTGTATATCTAAAAAATGCTTTTCATAAAAAGTATAAATTTTTAAAAGCGAACAGCAACTATAATTCTAACAGACGTTTCATGTCATTAGATATTGCAATTTGCTTTATGATTGTAATGATTTATTTTTCTTGGTTTTTACCCTACTTCATACCTGATAATTTGCCATTCATTGAATTCTTTGGTGTTAAATTGGGCGCGTTTGGATTCAAAGATTTCTCAATGTTTGTCTGGTTTGTTTCAAGAAAACTTGTTATTATCTTTATCCTATCTTCTTGGTTCATTACTTCTCCGCATTGGTGGCGCTATGCCATCCTCTCTCCCCTTATTATCTATTCCTACCAGTTCTGGGAAGCTTTTCAGGATGTCTCGGAGTTGGATTCGGTTGGCAATCTGCGTGTCTTTCCACTGGTTGTTCTAAATGTAGCACTAGTGATCATGGTGTCACGCTTTGTAAAATACCGATCCCAGTTTATGGCGGTATATGAAGAGATCTCCAGGGAGGTCGATGAAATGCTTGATGAAATGAAATCAAAATATCCACAGGAGGCAGGAGAGACCTTGGAAAGGATCCGGCAAGGTAAAAAAGGGAAGGGATATCGTCAGAAACTCAGGGCTCTGGAGAAGGAGATCGCCGCCAGGCTGGACCTGACCAATGGGTAGTTCTACTTTCTGAGTTCGGAGCGGACCTCCTCCATCAGGCGCTCCAATTCTTCCCGTTGTTTTTGACGGATCTTTTTCTCGATCAATTCTTCGATTTCCCGCTGCTTATCACGAGGCAATTGATCGTAATCCAAAGGGACTGAACTTCGATCTTCCTTTAGCATCGAGCCTTCACCTGTGAGCAGCCATACCACATTTAACTGGGGATAGATCCGCAAGATGTTCTCAATCACATCACTGCCGATGGAAGCCCTGTTCTTTTTCATCCTGAGGGTATAGCCATTGCTGGCCCCTATGGAGAGGTCGAACTGTCGCGCGCTGAGTCCTGCGTGCTGAATAAACTGAATGAGGCGGTCTATGGTTTTTAGCATTGCGAGAATATATTCTACACTACTTTATTTTTAATATGATCAAATATAATAAAAAGTATCAATAACATCGATTTAGGTCAATAAAAAAGGAGGTATAGGAAATATAAAATTTATTTGTAAATATAGAAAATAATCTATATACTTGTATTCAGCCAGCTTTTCTCTGTTCTCCGGTACAATGCTAAGACCTATGAACACAATTAAGACATTGGAGCGTTTGCAGAAAATTCATTCCCTTATCGAAAACGAATGTACAGGTTCTCCGTACGAATTAGCCAGGAAGCTGAATATCAGTGAACGCTCCATTTACAATCTCATCGAATACCTGAAAGATTTTGAGGCCGAGATCAGCTATGACCGCAGCCGCAAGACCTATTTCTACCGGAATCACTTTGTGCTAAATCTGAATATTTCCCTTTGTGTGGGTACGGAAGATGCCGTTACCGAGGTTCTCGGAGGTTCTTACCTTAAATATTAATGAACCCTATCGAGGCATTA
>NZ_JBFGBM010000034.1:0-17834 GCF_041567615.1 Muriicola sp. | reverse complement strand
TGTCTATGATAAGAAAATAGAGAAGGACACTCTTAGGTTCCTGCAGGAAAAAATGGAGATCACAGATACGGACAGCGTTATCCCCGGCGGAAGGTATCACAACAGGCGGGACTATATGTCATTTCCCAGCCTCGGGAAGGAGGATTTGATGTACGAGAAGATCAAGCCCCTGGCTATCAGGGGAATCGATCCTGAAGGGAGCTTCCTGGACCAGATCCGCAACAAGGACTATTTGCAGTATGTGCCCTACCACAAATTCTCCTACATCATACGCTTCCTGAGGGAAGCCGCCCTGGACCCCAAGGTCAGGAGCATCAAGATCACATTGTACCGACTTGCTGATAATTCCCAGGTCGTCGCGTCTCTGATAAATGCCGCCAAGAACGGGAAACAGGTCACCGTACAGATCGAACTCAGGGCCCGATTTGATGAAACGGCCAATATCATGTATGCGGAACAACTGCAGGAGGAGGGTGTAAGGCTCATCTTTGGGGTTCCCGGCTTAAAAGTGCACAGCAAAATCTGCCTGATCGAACGGGAGGAAGAAGACCGCATAAAGCGTTATGGACTGATCAGCACAGGGAATTTCAATGAGGCCACCGGAAGGGTATACACGGATTATACCCTCTTTACAGCCAATGAGAAAATCCTCAAAGAGCTGAACCTCGTTTTCGAGTTTTTTGATACGAGTTACAAGATAAACAAGTACAAACACCTGATCGTTTCTCCCCATTACACCAGAAGCGTGTTCCACAACCTCATCGACCAGGAGATCGAGAATGTCAAAAAAGGAAAAGAGGCATACATCAAGATCAAGATGAACAGCCTGACCTCCTACAACATGGTCGACAAATTATATGAGGCCAGCCGGGCAGGAGTAAAGATCAGGTTGATCGTCAGGGGAATTTGCTGCCTCATCCCCGGCATCAAAGGGATGAGTGAAAATATCGAAGCCATCAGTATTGTGGACAAATTCCTGGAACACCCCAGACTTTTCATTTTCGCTAACGCGGGTGACCCTAAGATCTATATCTCTTCTGCCGACTGGATGACCCGTAATATCGAGAACAGGGTAGAGGTGGGATGTCCTATTTACGATCCCGAGATCAGACAGGAACTCATAGATACCTTTGAGATCTCCTGGAAGGACAATGTCAAGGCTCGAAGGTTTAACCGCAACCAGGACAACCGTTATGTACGCAACAACAAGCCCAAACTCAGATCTCAATTTGCGCTTTACGATTATTACGCAAATAAGCTTATCGAAAAGAAAAAGGAGCCAAGAATTTCCATAGCTGAGTGATGTCGAAAAAGCTGGCTGCCTTGCTAAACCTCGAAGTGGAGTTACGCAGTTGCGAACCCATAGAGGAAGAGTATTGTAAGGAAGTGCCGGGCAATTTTCTGAAAAATGCCAGCAGTGGGTTTTGTTCCAAACTGGCTGAGCAACTGGTGAGCCCGGGTGTGACATTACCCTGGATCCTCTCCCTGGTGGGCAGCGGCACGGGCCTTTCCGGGATGCTGGTACCCCTCAAGAACCTCGGGAGCTTGCTTCCCCAACTCATGGTATCCGGCAGCATACGACGATTTCCCAGAAGAAAATACTTTTGGGCTATCCCGGCTTTTGTACAGGCCGTGATGGTCATACTGATGGGACTTTCCCTTATGTACCTGGAGGGAGATAAGGCCGGTATTGCCGTGGTGGTCCTCCTGCTGTTTTTCAGTATGGCCAGTGGGGTTTCATCCGTCGCCTTCAAGGATGTGATGGGTAAGACGATCCCGAAAGGTAAAAGGGGTCGGTTGCTTGCCTGGCGGGCAACGGGAGGAGGTATTCTCACCCTCCTATTCGGTCTTGCCCTGTATTTTTTCCTGAGGTCCTGGGAACCTATGAGCATCATCCTTCTTTTGGTGGGGTGTGCTGCTGCCTTATGGGTGCTCGCAGGCTTGTTTTTCGCCTTGATCAGGGAGGCGCCAGGGGCTACCGATGGGGGAAGGACACCGCTGGAGGAATTCCGAGCGGGATTGCAACACCTCAAAACAGATGGAAATCTGAGAAACTTCGTCATGGCCAGGGCTTTTCTCATGGCTATACCCCTTGCCCAGCCCTTCTTTGTCATCATTGGCAGGGAGACCACCGGCGCCGAACTCTCAGGCCTGGGGATCTTTGTGATTGCTTCCGGGTTAGCAGCCTCGGTCTCCAGTCCATTCTGGGGCCGTTTTGCAGATCGGTCCTCCAGAAAGCTTATGATGGCCATAGCGGTATTCGGAATCATAAACTGCGGACTTGTCCTCGGCTTTATGTACCTCTCGCCGGCGTCTCAAAGTCTCTATCTCTTTGCCCCGCTTATCCTATTGAACATGATGGCCCATGGGGGTGCGAGGTTGAGCAGAAAAACATATCTGACAGACTTTGCACCGGAAAAGGAAAGACCGCTGTACATCGCTCTCTCCAATACTTTTATAGGCTTTTTTACCCTCCTGACAGCCGGGATAGGCTTCATAGCGGAATGGTTCAGTAAGGAAGTGCTCCTGCTCTTTTTCGTCTTGATGTTGCTGATCAGTTTGTTCTGGATCTCCCGTTTGAGGGAGGTCTAGGGCTAACCGTGTATGGTCTCTTTTTTCCCCAGGTCGCTCACAATGGTCGCCTCGTACTCAAGCAGGGCTTTCCATTTGGCATCCACTGCCTCCCGCTGGCCGTATTTTCTGGCAAACTTCAGGAAGAGGGTGTAGTGGCCTGCCTCGCTGACCATCAGGGAGCGATAGAATTCGGCCAGGTCCCTGTCTTTCAATTGTTCTGACAACAATCTGAATCGCTCACAGCTCCTGGCTTCTATCAGGGCTGCGTAGAGCAATCGGTGGACCAGCTGCTCCGTCCTGGATCCGCCTTTGGGGAAGAATTTCTGCAATGCGATCACGTATTCATCCTTTCGGTACCTGCCCAGTGTTTTGCCGCGTGCAAGGATCCTTTCGTGCACCATTTTGAAATGCCCCATCTCCTCCCTTGAGAGCGCGATCATCTCATTGACCAGGTCGGGGTATTCCGGGAAGTTCACAATGAGGGAGATGGCCGTACTGGCGGCCTTCTGTTCACAGTAGGCGTGATCGGTTAGGATCTCGTCTATATTCATTTCCACGATGTTAACCCACCTGGGGTCCGTAGGCAATTTAAGTCCGAGCATAATGGGATGATTTTACAGGCTGTTCAAAAATAAAAAAAAATCTGCGGGTGTGTTCCTTCCTGTGACCGGGAACGCGACGTAAAGGTTTGTTTAAAGGTCCAGATCGAAGGTCTTTCTCAGCAGGTCGATGGCGGGATTCTTTTCCCTGAGTTTTTCGTATTTCTCCTCCGGAGTAAAGGCGTACTTCCTGACTGTCTCTTCATTGACGCTGATGGACAATTCGAGGTAGTGGTTGTTCAGGGCTGATTTCAGATAATTCATGAGGGAAAATTGCTCTCTTTCCACCTCTTTTTTCATGGTGTCGTTCGGCAGCTCAATATGAATGGTGAGGTCCTTTAACACCGGCAGGTCTGCGTTGAGGTTGCTCGCCAGGATCTTTTTGCCTTCCCCGTCTATCTTCTCTATGTACTGTTCCCAGTGTTTTCTTAAGTCTTCCAGGGTCACGGGCTCCCTGGGCAGATCGTCCTCGTCATAGGTCACCTCTATCCTGTTCAGCTCGTGTTTTTTCTTGGCCTGTATGCTCGAGAGGGATAGTCCGGAGACCCTTTTAGCCGGTTTTTTAATGCTGATTTTTGGGGCCACCTCCGTCACCGCAGCTGAGCTTTGTCCGGTGAGACGGTCTTCCAGGGTTTCTTCCTCTGCTATGGGTTTACTTAGGTTCGGCTGAGATATTTTTTCCTCCCTGAACTGCTCTTTTCCGACGCGTTCAGGTGATGATTCATCTCCATTTTGGGCCTTTGCTTTGTGAAAGAAAGAAGCCGGGATGAGCCTGGCTAAAGAGATGAGCCGGTCGTGGGAATCAGGATTTTTTTTTTCACCTGTGAAGGTAAGGGAGGCCAGCTTCATCAGGGTGAGTTCCACTAAAAGCCTGCTGTTCTTGCTGCTTTTGTACTGCAGGTCTGTTTCATTGGTGATCTCCAGGGCTTTGAGTAGGAATTCCTGGGGTGTTTTTTTACTCTGTTCCAAATAAAGGCGCTTGGCGTTGTCCCCTACCTCGAGAAGGGCCACCGTATCCTTGTGTCTGCACACCATGAGATCCCTGAAATGAGAAGCGAGGCCTATGACAAAATGATGCCCTTCAAAACCCTGAGCCAGGATCTTGTTGAACAGTAGCAGTAAATTCGGGATGTCGTTGTCGAGGATCAGATCCGTCACCTCAAAATAGGTGTCGTAATCGAGCACATTGAGGTTCTCAGTCACAGCCTTCCGGGACAGTTCCTTACCTGAGAAGCTGACAACCCTGTCGAAGATGGAAAGGGCATCTCTCAGGGCACCGTCTGCTTTCTGGGCAATGATATGGAGGGCGTCTTCCTCGGCCTCGATCCCTTGTTGTTCTGCTATATATTTCAGGTAGTTTGCAGTGTCACTGACCGTGATCCGCTTAAAATCAAAGATCTGGCACCTCGAAAGTATGGTAGGGATGATCTTGTGTTTTTCTGTGGTCGCCAGGATAAAGATGGCATGTCTGGGGGGTTCTTCCAAAGTTTTCAGGAAGGCGTTGAAGGCCGACTGGGACAGCATGTGTACCTCGTCGATGATATAGACCTTGTATTTGCCCACCTGGGGCGGGATACGCACCTGATCAATAAGGTTTCTGATGTCGTCTACGGAATTGTTGGAGGCCGCATCCAGCTCGAAAATATTGAAGGCGAAGTCCTCATCTTCCTGTTCCGTCCCGTCGCGGTTGATCTGCTTCGCCAGGATCCTCGCGCAGGTGGTTTTTCCAACTCCCCTGGGACCGCAAAAAAGCAGGGCTTGGGCCAGGTGATTGTTCTCTATCGCATTGGTAAGGGTATTGGTAATGGCTTCCTGCCCCACCACATCCTTAAAGGACTGAGGTCTGTATTTACGGGCAGAAACAATGAATGGTTCCATAAAAAGAGATCAATTACCCTATGGGAAAACCTGTTCCCACAAATATAAAGATAGGGATTGGTAACGACCTTCCTTTTCATCGGGTTTCACGAATTTTTATCAACAATTGCCGTATCTTTGCAGTGAGCAGATCACCTTATCGCTCCCCGTTTTATACGGGGGGAGGAAAGTCCGGACACCGGAGTGCAGCATAGCGGGTAACGCCCGTCTTCCCATGAGAATGGGAAAGGACAAGTGCAACAGAAAGCAAGTACAGGTAATGCTGTAGTGAAATCAGGTAAACTCTATGCGGTGAAACGCCATGTATATCAGCATCTGAGGGCGGCACGTCCGAGCTGAAGGGTAGGCGGATAGAATGTGCGGGCAACTGCACATCCAGATAAATGATAAGGGCCCGTCAAGGGAACAGAATCCGGCTTATGATCTGCTTTTTATTTTTCTTCCCTAAAAAAACTAAACCAGCTATTCCCGTATTTCCTCACTTCTGACAAGTGATTCAGGTTGGAAAGGTCTGTCTTTTTTGAATGTTCGAGGATCAGGATTCCTTCCGGCTCCAGGAGATCACGATCAAAGACGAGATCGTGAATTCCCTTCAATTCGGCTTCGGAAAAATCATATGGAGGATCGGCGAGGATGAGATCGAATTTTCCCGTGGCGGTCTGCAGATATTTGATCACATCCATTCTCACTGCACGGATCGGGAAGCCCCACTCGGCCGATTTCTCCTGGATGAACTTCACACAACCGGGATGCTGATCCACACTGGTTATATCACCGCTCCCCCTGGAGCCAAATTCAAAACTGATATTCCCGGTACCGGCAAACAAATCCAGAACCCTGATCTCATCAAAATAGAATCGGTTGCCCAGGATATTGAAAAGGGCTTCTTTGGCCCTGTCGGTGGTAGGCCGGACGGGCAGATTTTTTGGGGGTACGATCTTCCTGCCCCTGTGGGTCCCGGAGATGATCCTCATTTACAATGCATTTATTTCGAGGTAGCTGTGCTGTAATTCAATTCCTTCTCCGGAAAGGTCACCGGGCAGATCCGGCAAATAGAGGGATACGTTTTGTATATATTCCTGGCACAGATCAAAAAGGGCATCTCCTTCCTCAATGGATCCGAATACCCTGAGCTTGGCTTCCGCGGTGTCGAGTTCAAGTTGCTCCATCGCGAACAGGATATAGTAGAGGAAATCCTCTGGTGTCTTGTAAGTGAAGGTATTGTAAAAAACCAGTTTTTTTTGCTGGAGGACGATGAGGTCTAATTCTTCCGGAGTCACGTAGGCAAAGCAAACGGGTTCGTTACTCCCCGCAGTACTCCCCAGGAGGGATTCAATCAAAACGGTACCGTGGTGTTTGAATTCAAAATCCCCGAAAAAATCATAGATAGTATTGTTGATATTGACGAATGGAACGTACACGTTCATAAGGTCGAATGAGGGCATCTCATCGTATTCCAGGAGATCATTGGCCAGGATCTTTGCATTGTATTTGAGGTAGTTAGGCAATTCCTGCGGATCGAAGAGTACCTTGGGTACGAGGCTAAAGAGATCATTCCTGTGAACGACGACTACGTCGGAAAAGGCGTAATCAGTGACTCCCTTCGCTTTGATAAAAGACTTGAGTTCCTTTTCTGCCTCGAAGGGATTAAGCCGTGTCCTGAACCGCTGTGATTCTGCCCTCACGATCTTTTTACCGATGGAGTCCAGAATGCAAAAAGAAAGTCCATTCAGGCTAACCTGAATGGACAAGTGGTAATAATCTTCCAGATTTATATCTTCTCGAGAATCTTTATTGCTCTCCTTTTTTGTCATAAATAGGGGGCCAGTTTCCATTGGTGCTTACCTCAGTGAGTGAGCCAACCTTGATCTCGGATCCGTTAACCTCTTCAACACTGACCTGCGAATTTTCCCTGGCCAGAAGGTCTTTGGGTTGATCGTAAAGAATGATATCTTTTTTCACCTTGACTTCAAATACAGGTGCCCTGTAGCCACTTTTTTCTATGATATCGGCTTTCATTTCAAAGGTTTCCCCGTTTTGACCGAAGGGAACGTTCATCATAGTCTTGTAGCGGTTGTCTCCTTTGAAAAGAGAATCTTTAACGGAAACAAACCCTAGCGTATCGATGATAGTGATCTCTTTGAGAAGGTCGATACCGTAATTCCTGTCAAATTCCATATAAGAGGAATCCCGCTGCTGAGTGATGGTGTATTTTCCTGTGTCGACGAAGGAGACGAGACTCTGGAAATCGTTGGCAAATTTACCGTTTACCGTCTTGTAGGCTTCCTGAGAATTTCGAATGTCCTTCATGACCGAAATAACCTTGGCAAAGCGTTGCTCTTTTACCTTTTTAAACTCTATGGGCCCGGTGACGGATTTGTAGATCAGGTAACCTAAAACAATGCATGCGATCCAAAGGACTATCTGTATGATGGTTTTCATTAGAACTTTTGTTAGTTAGATTTAGCGGTTCCAACAAAACTACAATTTTTTTTTAATCGCAAAAGGGTTTGACCTAGAAAATCCTCTTTATCTTTGAGCTCCTATGGCGACCACCACCACGGCCTCATTTTACGCTTTACTCAGGGAAAAATTTCCGCATAATCCCACCTCCAGGCAGGATATCACCCTGCAACTCCTTTCTGAATTTTTACTGGATCGCAGCCCGGATGCATTATTTCTCCTCAAGGGTTTTGCGGGTACGGGAAAGACCACCATCGTAGGCGATCTGGTAACCAATCTCTGGAACACCAAACTCAAGGCCGTACTAATGGCCCCAACCGGAAGGGCGGCCAAGGTGATGTCCGGATATGCCAAAACCCAGGCATATACAATCCACAGGAAGATTTATTTTCCCAGAAAACAGAAGGGTGGGGGAGTGCAGTTCGTCCTCGCTCCCAACAAGCATCGCAATACTGTCTTTATCGTGGATGAAGCATCCATGATCCCCGATACCCCTGCAGACAGCAAACTTTTTGAGAATGGCTCCCTTCTGGACGACCTTATTCAGTACGTGTATTCGGGACACCATTGTAAACTCATCCTTATCGGGGACACGGCACAGCTACCTCCGGTAAAGCTCACCCTGAGTCCGGCCCTGGACGAGCACCAACTAAAGTCGCGTTACTCCAAGGAGGTCACGTCCATTGAACTCGATGAGGTAGTGCGACAGGTGCAGGATTCGGGTATTCTGGCCAACGCCACCCGTCTTCGGGAAGATCTGGACGCTTCCATCTTTGACAATTTTCGCTTCAACCTGCAACCCTTTGCCGATATCATCCGCCTGGTGGATGGGTACGCGATACAGGACGCCATCGAAGATGCCTATGCATCCCAGGGAAAGGAGGAAACGGCCCTTATCGTGCGTTCGAACAAGCGGGCCAACCTCTACAATGAGAATATCAGGAAGCGCATCCTTTTCCTGGAACACGATCTGGCTCCGGGGGACTACCTCATGGTGGTCAAGAATAACTACTTCTGGCTGAACCCCAAGTCGGCTGCAGGCTTTATCGCCAATGGGGATATCGTAGAAGTGCTCGAGATCTTTGCCTTTAAGGAGTTGTACGGTTTCCGTTTCGCGGAGGTAAAGGTGAGGATGTCTGATTACCCGGAACAGAAGCCTTTTGAGACTGTTTTGCTGCTCGATACCCTGACGGCAGAAACCCCTTCCCTTTCTTATGAGGACGGCAACAGGCTGTATCAGGAAGTGCTCAAGGATTACGCCCAGGAGACATCAAAATACAAGAAGTTCCTGGCCGTCAAGAACAATCCCTTCTTCAATGCCCTGCAGGTAAAATTTTCCTATGCCATCACTTGCCATAAATCCCAGGGAGGGCAGTGGCATACGGTCTTTGTGGAGCAGCCCTATTTACCTTCGGGACCCGACAGGGAGTATTTCCGATGGCTGTATACGGCAGTGACCAGAGCCAGGGAAAAGCTTTATTTAATAGGATTTAAGGACGATTTTTTTCTCACCTGAGAATACGTTAATTTAGAGGATAGATAGGACGCAGATGACCTCAGAGACCATGATCAGTATCTTTTTGGGAGTTGGCCTGGCCGCCTCGGTGGGGTTCCGGGTCTTCCTGCCTCTTTTCGCCCTAAGCCTGGCATCCTATTTTGGCCTGTGGGAGCTCAATGACAGCTGGAGCTGGATAGGGAGTATCCCGGCACTGGTTACCTTGGGGGTGGCCACCCTGGTGGAAGTATTCGCATATTTTATCCCCTATGTGGATAACCTCCTGGACAGTATAGCCCTGCCTCTGGCAACCCTGGCGGGAACTGCCGTGATGGTTGCCACGGTTGCCGATCTGGATCCGGTGGTTACCTGGTCCCTGGCGATCATAGCCGGGGGAGGGACGGCTGCGGCGATCAAAGGGGCTTCAGCAACAGGAAGACTGACCTCAACAACTACTACGGCCGGCCTCGGTAACCCGGTCATATCCTTTATAGAAACGATCACGTCCCTGCTGTTCTCAGTCGTCTCTATCCTGGCACCTGTTATTGCCTCAATTCTCGTTATTCTCCTGCTGATCTTTATCTTTGCGATCTACAGAAAATTGAGGCCAAGGCTGAGTAAAAAATAATACATTCCTTTGCAGACTATGAAGATTATAGCCATGATACCTGCGCGATATGCAGCCTCCCGATTTCCTGGCAAGCTCATGCAGGACCTGGCCGGGAAACCGGTGATCGTCAGGACCTATGAAGCAGCTGTGAATACGCGACTATTTGACGAGGTCTATGTGGTTACGGACAGCAGCCTGATCTATGACACTATCGCCGATTGCGGGGGTAAGGCTATCATGAGCCAAAAAGAGCACGACTGCGGAAGCGACAGGATCGCTGAGGCTGTTCAGGATATGGACATAGATATCGTGGTCAATGTACAGGGCGATGAACCTTTTACGGACCGTGAGAGCCTCTCCGGACTCATAGAGGTATTCAGGCAGGATGGAGAGAGGGAGATCGACCTGGCTTCCCTGATGACAAGGATCACGGAAAAGGAAGATATAGAGAATCCCAATACCGTGAAGGTGATCGTAGACCAACGAAATTTCGCCCTTTATTTTTCGCGTTCGGTGATCCCTTATCCCAGGGCGGTTGATATTTCCCCCGCCTATTACAAGCACAAGGGAGTATATGCCTTCCGGAAACAGGCCGTACTGGATTTCGCACAACTCCCGATGCTTCCTCTGGAGGCTGCGGAGAAGATAGAGGCCATCAGATTTCTGGAATACGGCAAAAAGATCAAAATGGTGGAAACCCGCGTAACCGGTATCGAGATCGATACCCCGGAGGACCTGGCAAAAGCAAAGGAGGCATGGAGATAGATTTGAAAAAGATCAGGGTGATCGGTTTCGATGCCGATGATACCCTTTGGGTGAACGAGACCTATTTCAGGGAGGCAGAAGAAGAATTTACCTCCCTCCTGGAACACTACGAGACCAAGAACAAGATCGATCAGGAGTTGTTCCGGACAGAGATCAATAACCTGGAACTCTACGGATACGGGATCAAGAGTTTTACACTGTCCATGATAGAGTCTGCTCTCGATCTTTCAAATAACCAGGTTTCCCAGACAACCTTATCCAAGATCCTGAATCTGGGTAAAAAGATGATCGCCCGCCCGGTGGAGTTACTGGATGACGTGGAAGAAGTTCTTAGCGTGCTTTCAGAAAAGTACAGGCTTATCGTACTGACCAAAGGCGACCTGCTGGATCAGGAAAGGAAGCTGGAACGCTCCGGGCTCTCGAAGTACTTTCACCATGTGGAGGTCCTGAGCGATAAAAAAGAATTGAATTACAAGAATTTGCTGGATCATCTCGAAATAGAAATTGAAGAATTCCTGATGGTGGGGAACTCACTGAAATCTGATATACTGCCCATCCTGGCCCTTGGGGGCACCGCAGTACATGTTCCCTTCCACACCACCTGGGCCCACGAGGAAGTCGATCCGGAATCACATGATAATAACCACCTGACCCTCAATGGGATCAAGGAACTCCTAAGATATCTCTAGCCCCTTTATGGACGTGAAGAAAAACATAGCAGTGAGCAATTCAAATAAAACTAAGTCGTCTGGCTACAAGAATTTCCCCATGGTACCACGGGTAGTGTTTGGCAGGGGTAGTTTCGATCAGTTAGGCGACATACTGTTGCCCAAAAGGCGAAATGCAGAAGCACCTGTCATCTTTCTGATCGATGAGGTCTTTGAAGGGGATGATCTGGTTACCCGGGTTCCATTGATGTTCAACGACAAGATCATCTTTATCTCTGCCGATGAGGAACCCAAAACCCAGCAGGTAGATGTTCTCGTAACTCGTATCAGGGAAGAATATTCCGAGCTTCCTTCGGGTATTGTCGGGATCGGAGGCGGTACCCTTCTCGATCTGGCGAAAGCCGTCGCCCTGATGCTCACAAACAAAGGGAGTGCTCAGCAATACCAGGGCTGGGACCTGATCGAAAAGCCTGGGGCCTACCATGTGGGGATCCCGACCATAAGCGGGACAGGGGCAGAAGTATCCCGAACGGCCGTCCTGCTGGGGCCCAACAGAAAACTTGGTATCAATTCGGATTTCACGCCTTTTGACCAGGTGATCCTCGACCCCGATCTTACCAAAGGCGTCCCCAGGGACCAGTGGTTCTATACGGGGATGGACTGTTTTATTCACTGTGTGGAGTCCCTCAACGGTACCTACCTCAATGCCTTTAGCCAGAGCTATGGGGAAAAGGCGTTCGACCTGTGCAAGGAGGTTTTTTTAGGCGATCTCCCCGCTGAGGAATCCCGGGACAAGCTCATGATGGCATCCTGGCATGGAGGGATGAGTATTGCCTACTCCCAGGTAGGGGTTGCCCATGCTTTGAGCTATGGCCTCTCCTATGTCCTTGGTGTCAAACACGGGATCGGAAATTGTCTGGTCTTCCAGCACCTGGAGGAATACTACCCGGAAGGGGTGGAGCTGTTTCACAGGATGAGGGACAAGCACCGTATATCCTTACCCACCGGACTCTGCGAGTCGCTATCTGAAACTGAGATGGATACGATGATCGCCGTTTCCCTCAGTATGGAACCCCTTTGGGAAAATGCTCTGGGGGCTTCCTGGCGGGAACGGATCAGCCACAATACCCTCAAGGAAATCTTCCTCAAAATCTGATCCTGTTCCTGCCCGATTTGAACCAACTCCACCTATCTTCGCAACGTTTGGATTATACGTGAAAAAGGGAATATATTTTTTAGAAAGTAAAACATGAGGCACCTGAGTTCATTTATTTTTCACCGCATTTGGGGGTGGAAATTGGTCGGAAACTTCCCGGATGTGTCTAAATGCGTGGTCATTGTTGCACCTCATACAAGTTGGGTCGATTTTATCCTGGGGTTGCTGGTTAGGAGCATTGTAGGGGAGGAGGTCAATTTTATTGGCAAACACACCTTGTTCAAACCGCCTTTTGGCTGGATATTCCGGTGGCTCGGCGGTACTCCGATAGACCGTAGCAAGAATCACGATACCGTAGCATTAACCGCAGAGATATTTAAGAAACGGGAGGTTTTCCGTTTGGCTCTTTCTCCGGAAGGTACCCGGAAAAAGGTAGAGAAGTGGAAGACGGGTTTTTATTTTATCGCGAAGTCGGCCCAGGTGCCCATAGTAATGGTAGCCCTTGATTACGGTAAAAAAGAAGTGAAAATTTCAGATCCGGTCTTTCCTACCGATCATAAGGAAGAAGACTTTAATAGGTATATGAAATTCTTCGAGGGGGTAATGGGTAAGATCCCCGAATACGGTTTTTAATACAGGCCCCTGTCAGAAGTTTTCAACCTAAAACAGGGGCATCAGGGGTTATTCCGGACGGGGGGCTGCGGAGTGCGCATCCTTGACTTAATCCCGCACAAAAGTTACAAATATACAGGCTTCCTCATCGATCTCATCCCCGTCAAAATCCCATTCGGCTACGGGGGTGCCTGAGTTAAGTGTAAATCTGGTTCCGGTAAAGGTATCCCCGAAATAAGTGGGGTCATCCGGGTCGTCATCGTCAAATTGGATGGCGAAAAATTCCCCGTCTTCAAAGTAGATTGTTCCGGACACAGTTTCAGGGAAGGTCTGTCCGTCAAACATAATTATGATATTCAGGGTGAATCTGCCGTTTGATTGAACGGTCATTGTGGCACTACCACCTGCCGCGATCACATCGTAACTACTTGGATCCGGAATGCTTCCCGTTCCGCAGAAGGTCATTGTGTATTCCGATGCATCCCAGGTGCCCTGCAATTCGCTGACACAGTAGTTAGGACCGCAATCTGATTTGACATCACCATTCTCATCCGAGGAGCAGGAAAGTATCAGAAATGAGAACAATATGGGGGCTAATAATAAGATTTTACCAAGTGTTTTCATGGCGTCTGATTTAAAGAGTGAATAATTCCGTTCTTTAAAGGTACATCCGGGATAATCCACCTGCAATGATATATATCATACCAGGGCAGAAAAGCACAAAAATATTTACTCCAGGATGGGTGAGAAGCCTTGATCAGGTCGGGTTCTCAGAAAGGGAAGGCTAGGAATGGGGCGTCTTTTGCTATTCCTTCATCGTGTGATAGACGTTCTGTACATCGTCATCCTCTTCGATCTTTTCGAGAAGTTTTTCTACGTCTTCCGCTTCTTCAGGAGTGAGTTCCTTGGTGACCTGGGGAATGCGCTCAAAGCCCGAGGAGAGGATCTCTATCCCCCTTGCCTCCAGTTCTTTCTGTATGGACCCGAAACTCTCAAAAGGGGCGTAGATCATGATACCGTCCTCATCCTCGAAGACCTCTTCCGCCCCAAAGTCGATCATATCGAGTTCCAGTTCCTCGGGATCCAGATCTCCCGGATCTATCCTGAAATGACAGGTATGGTCGAACATGAATTCCACGGATCCGGAGACTCCCAGGCTGCCGTTACACTTGTTGAAATAGCTTCGAATATTCGCCACAGTCCGCGTGTTGTTATCCGTGGCTGTTTCGATAAGGATGGCGATCCCGTGGGGAGCGTAGCCTTCAAAAAGCACTTCCTTGTAATCGCCCTGGGATTTGTCCGTGGCCCTTTTGATGGCCCTTTCGATATTGTCCTTGGGCATGTTGACGGACTTCGCATTCTGGATCACGGCACGCAGTCGGGAATTCGAATCGGGGTCGGGTCCTCCTTCTTTCACCGCCATGACGATGTCTTTCCCGATTCGGGTAAAGGCCTTTGACATGGCTGACCAACGTTTTAACTTGCGCGCTTTTCGGAATTCAAATGCTCTTCCCATAGGATAAAAACTCTGTAAAAAACCGGGGCAAATGTAATGATTTTTATAGGTATCTCAAGGAGGTGAGATCACCGGAATCACTCGCTCTCGATGATATTCTCAATGGCTTTTGCCAGGGTGAAATCCTTCTCTGTAACCCCACCTGCATCATGGGTGTTCAGGCGGATGTGGAGGGAATTATACACATTGCTCCAGTCTGGGTGATGATTCTGGGCCTCGCATTCAAAGGCGATGCGGGTCATGACCGTGAAGGCCTCCTTGAAGTTTTTAAATTCCAGAGAGGTTTCGATTGCGTTGTCGTTGAATTCCCATCCATCGAGTGACTGCAGTCTTTTTTCGATGTCAGCGGGCTGTAGCTTTTCCATGGTTTTGATTTTATTTAATTCGACGAATCGCCTCTCTTGCCCAAAGAGGGATCACCTCTAAGATACGAGTAAAAACCTATACAGGGAAAGGTTCACAGGATGCTCATTATCCCATAACGTGATGGTCAATGATCTCCTGGCAGGTAAAGCGCAAGTTCTTCGGGAGGAGATTGTCCTTGGGCAGCACCGCCAGGTAGCGTTCTTCGTTTGTGGTGAAGACCCTTTTGAAGATGGGGTTAAAACTACCGACCCGATCTATGATATCCCTCAGGAAATCCTCGTGGTGCACTAGGTCCGTACTACCCAGGTGAAAGATCCCGGTTTTATTCCGGTTGACGAGATAATGAACCTGCTGGCTGAGCTTGTTGTCATCCGTCACGTTGATGATGAGGTTGGGAAAGACCTCTATGGGCTCATTGTTCCAAATGGCCTGTTTGATCTCCCTGATGCGGGGTGAGGTATTGCCAAAGACCATCGGCAATCTCAGGATGCCAGCTTTCTTCCTGGGGAGCCTCAGCAACATATTCTCTATCTTGATCTTCAGTCTCCCGTAAATGCTTTCAGAGAGGGTCTTGTCGTATTCGTAGGATGGGAATTTGCTGTAGGCGTCAAAAACGTTGGCCGAAGAGAGGAAGTACATCCGGCAGGAGTGTTTGGCCACGTATTCCACCAGGTGTTCATGAGCCTGCACCTGGGCCGGGAAATCCCCTCGGAGTGCTGAGATCACAATATTGGGACGTACCCTCTCCAGAAGCTGGTATACATCGTCCTCCTGCATATCGTACTGGAAGAATTGCTTGTTGGCGGCGTACCCGTTCCTGGATGAGAAATAGGTGCCATAGGTATCGTAGTAATTGCAGAGCTCCCTGTAAAGCGCATTCCCTATGAATCCGCTTGCACCTAAGATCAGTATTTTCTTCGAGTCTTCTTGCACCGTTCCTTCCTGCTTCCCGCTACCCTCTCAGCCCTTGTAAAAAGGTAATTTAACGATTGTGGCCTCCATGGCATTTTTCCGGATCTGTATCCTGATCTCTGAACCCACAGGGGCGTGGTCGATGGGCGCATACCCAAGGCCTATTCCTTTTCCCAGAGAAGGGGACATGGTTCCGGAGGTCACCTGCCCGATCTCATTTCCCGCCGAATCGAGGATGGGGTATCCCTGTCTCGGGATCCCGCGATCCTTTAATTCAAAGGCCACCAGCTTCCTTTTGATGCCTTCTTTTTTCTGTTGTTCGAGCCCTTCCTTATTGACAAAATCCTCTTTGGTGAATTTGGTGATCCATCCGAGTCCGGCTTCCAGGGGTGAGGTGGTTTCATCGATATCGTTGCCATAGAGGCAGTACCCCATTTCAAGGCGGAGCGTATCCCTGGCGGCCAATCCGATAGGTTTTATCCCGTATTCTTTTCCCGCTTCCATGACCTTTTCCCAAACCTGTTTCACCTCCTCGTTCTTGCAATAAATCTCAAAACCACCAGATCCGGTATAACCGGTTGCGGAGATGATCACATGGGGGATACCTGCAAAGTCATCGACCACAAAGGTGTAGAATTTGATGGCCGACAGGTCTACGGAGGTCAGCGACTGCATAGCCTCCACTGCCTTGGGCCCCTGTATGGCCAGCAGGGAATAGTCGTCAGAGATATTCCTCATCACGGCACCTATCTCCCCGTTGTACTTAGAAATGTGATCCCAGTCTTTCTGGATATTTGAGGCATTGACCACCAGGAGGTACGTCTCCTCCTTGACCCGGTACACGATGAGGTCGTCCACGATCCCTCCTGTCTCATTCGGCATACAACTGTATTGAGCCATCCCTACTTCCAGTTTGGAAGCGTCATTGGAAGTGACCTTCTGGACAAGCTCAAGAGCCTTGGGGCCTTCAACCAGGAATTCCCCCATATGGGAGACGTCAAAGACACCCACTCCCTTTCGGACGGTCTCGTGTTCTACAGTAACCCCTTCGTAAGATACAGGCATGGAATATCCGGCAAAAGGGACCATTTTTGCCCCCAGGGAAACATGGATGTCATTCAGCGTAATGGTCTTCATGATGCGCCTTTTTTAATGTGGCGCAAAGGTATTGAAAATTAGTCTTGACCACTTTCCGGGAAGAAAGTTTTAACCATTTTTTTGAGAAGGGAGAAGGTTTAAGACATCAGAAAATCCCGGAGCTCCTCATAGGCCTGAATAGGGATGGAAACCTTTTCCCTGTTCATAACCTCCCTAATCTGCCTGGGAAGGGGAATTTCTATGTTCAGGGTAGACCGCACCACATCCAGAAATTTTACCGGATGCGCGGTTTCCAAAAAAATCCCATCGGTCTCAGGGTGCGTTTCCATGTACTTTTTCAGTCCCAGGTAACCCACTGCTCCGTGGGGGTCTGCGACGTATTCGTACTGCTGGTATAGACGCGTCATTGCCGCCCTGGTCTCGGGGTCGGTAAAGGCATAGGAACTGAGATTTTGTTGCAGGTGCGAAAAGTCGCCACCATAGAGTTCCAGGATCCTGACAAAATTACTGGGATCCCCTACATCCATGGCATTGGAGATGGTCGCCGTAGACGGGTGGGGTTCGTACTGAGATGTCTGCATGAACCTGGGGACCGTATCGTTTACGTTGGTGGAGGCAATAAAATGGCCGACCGGTAATCCCATTTGCTGGGCCATCATACCTGCGCAGATATTACCGAAATTTCCACTGGGTACGGAAAAGACCAGATTTCTATCTGAGTCCGGCTTTTGCCTGTATGCGAGTAAATAATACAGCATTTGTGGCAGCCATCGCGCTACGTTGATGGAATTGGCCGAGGTAAGCTGTAGGGATTCCGAGAGAGCTTCATCGACAAAGGCTTTTTTTACCATGCGCTGGCAGTCGTCGAAAGTGCCTTTTACCCTCAGGGCCTTTATATTCCGGCCCAAAGTGGTGAGCTGCCGCTCCTGTATGTCGCTAACTTTTTGATCGGGATAGAGGATCACGACATTCACCCCGGGTACACCCAAGAAGCCTTTGGCTACGGCACCGCCGGTATCCCCTGAAGTGGCTACGAGTACGGTCACTTCCCGGTCGGAGTTTCTGGAAAAATATCCCAGGCTGAGTGCCATGAACCGGGCACCCACATCCTTGAAGGCCATG
>NZ_JBFGBM010000033.1:0-18094 GCF_041567615.1 Muriicola sp. | reverse complement strand
GGATTCTATGTATGCCTTGGTATCCATTATTGTTCGTTCATATTTTTTCGCAATTGTGAAATACAACTGCGGATCCTCGTCTTCACCGTCCCGACAGGGATTTCCAGCATGCCTGAGGCTTCCTTTTGGGACTATCCCTTGAAGTAAAGCAGCTCAATAAGCTCGATACATTTCTTTTTCAGTTTCTTGAGCATCTGCTGCATACGGGAAATGTCAATCTCCCCTTCTTCTTCATCAGGGTGTTCCAATCTACCTACGAAATAATCAGTAGAAAGGTTCAGTTTTTGCTGTTTATGTGATTTAGAGCGCAGTTCATCGATAGCTGCATTTCGTGCGATATTCAGGATCCAGGTAAAAAACCTTCCCTTAGACGCATCGTACCGATCTGAATACTCCCAAATCTTAATAAATACGTCATGACAGATCTCCTCTGCCCTTGTCTGATCTCTTACTATGGTATTAATCACCCCGCAGATATTCTCAGCGTACATTTCATACAACCGTTCAAAGGCCTTGATGTCCTTACGTTGAAATTGCGAGATCAGTTCCTCTGGTTGCATGTATGGGTTTTAAATAAAAGTAGGTATAGAATATTAATAAAACAAAGATCGAGAGCCTTCCTGCCGCCTTTCCCCGAAAGTGTTTCTTCATTCCACCTTAAAAGGCCATTGTATTAAAAAACCCCTGAATTCTCAGAGGTTTTTAGATGTACAGGCGGAGAGACTCGAACTCTCACACCTTTCGGCACTAGATCCTAAGTCTAGCGTGTCTACCAATTCCACCACGCCTGCATTTCCCCTTTAATCGGGCCTGCAAATATAACTCAATTTTTCAACTTTAAAATCCCGGGACTTCAAATTTAATAACGTCGGTTTTCGTAATTTTAGCCTCAATCAACGAATACACCATGCAAGGACCTAAAGCCTATATCGAACAAAACAAAGACCGATTCCTCAATGAACTTATGGATCTGCTGAAGATCCCTTCCATCAGCGCCGATTCCGCCTTCAGCCACGATGTGCTTCACATGGCCAAGACCGTGGAGGAGGCCCTGATAGCGGCAGGGTGCACCCATACCGAGATCTGTGAAACTGAGGGGTATCCTATCGTATACGGAGAAAGGACCATAGACCCCTCTCTTCCCACCGTGCTGGTCTACGGGCATTATGACGTACAACCCCCGGATCCTCTGAACCTGTGGACGTCCCCTCCCTTTGAACCTGTGGTAAAAAAAACCAACCTCCACCCCAACGGTGCCATCTACGCCCGGGGAGCCTCTGACGATAAGGGTCAAATGTATATGCACATAAAGGCGCTTGAGTATATGGTGCAGAACGACAAGTTGCCCTGTAATGTCAAATTCATGATCGAAGGGGAAGAGGAAGTGGGCAGCAACAGCCTGGTCACCTTTGTAAAAGAAAATCAGAAGAGACTGGCCAACGACATCATCCTGATCTCGGACACCGGAATGATCGCCAAAGACGTTCCTTCTATCACTACCGGACTTAGAGGGTTGAGTTATGTAGAGGTTGAGGTCACCGGACCCAACCGGGACTTGCATTCTGGTCTCTACGGGGGAGCCGTGGCCAATCCCATCAACATCCTGGCCAAGATGATCGCCTCCCTCCATGATGAGAACAACCACATCACCATCCCGGGATTCTACGAAAAGGTACAGGAACTCTCCAGGGAAGAAAGGGAAGCCATGGCCAAGGCACCCTTCGATCTCAAAGCGTACCAGGATGAGATCGGTATTGAATCGGTTTATGGGGAAAAAGGGTACACCACCAATGAGCGGAATTCCATCAGGCCCACCCTGGATGTGAATGGGATCTGGGGCGGATATACAGGGGAAGGTGCCAAGACCGTGATCCCGAGCAAGGCATATGCCAAGATCTCCATGAGACTGGTCCCCAACCAGGACTGGCACGAGATCACAGAACTCTTCAGCTCCCATTTCAAAAGCATCGCACCCAAAGGAGTTACGGTTAAGGTGACCCCCCACCACGGCGGACAGGGATATGTCACCCCTATCGATTTTGTGGGATACAGGGCAGCTGAAAAGGCCTACCAGAAAACATTTGGCACCACGCCCATCCCGCAGCGCGGCGGGGGCAGTATTCCTATTGTGGCCCTCTTTGAACAGGAACTGCAAAGCAAGACCATCCTGATGGGCTTTGGCCTGGACAGCGATGCTATCCACTCCCCCAACGAACATTTTGGGGTGGAGAATTATCTGAAAGGGATTGAGACCATCCCCTATTTCTACGAGTATTTTACAGAAATGTCCAGGTGATCCGACTTTAACACCCAATTAAGTCGCATTTGGTGTAACAAATCCTGCAAGACTGCGTTCTAATAGTCTATCAATCACTTGAGAACACTATTATGATACAACGTTTTTTTATCCTCTGCTCAGGGGCAGATGCCTCTATTCTCGAAACTTGTTCCCCCGGAGAACGCAATAAATACGCCGGTATTGGAGCCACTGTCTTCTTTACGGCCGTCATGGCGTTTCTCGCGGCGGGCTATGCGCTTTACACCGTTTTTGACAACGTCTACACCGCCCTGGGCTTCGGGCTTATCTGGGGTCTTCTCATTTTCAACCTCGACCGTTTCATCGTGTCCACTATCAAGAAGCGAAACAGTTTTAAAAGTGAGTTCCTCCAGGCCACCCCGCGGATCCTGCTGGCGGTCATCATCGCCGTAGTGATCTCCAAACCCCTGGAGATGAAGATCTTTGAGAAGGAGATCGACCGGGTTCTGCTCGAACAAAAGAACGAGTTTACCCTGGCTAATAAGAAGCAGATCGCCCAGCAATATACCCCGGTAGTAGAAGAACTGGAGCAGGATATCGCTATCCTGAAGGCAGAAGTGGCCGCTAAGGAAGCAGAGACGAATGCCCTGTACGACATCTATATATCAGAGGCCGAAGGTACCGCAGGGACCATGCTGCTCGGAAAAGGTCCGGTCTATAAAGAGAAAAGGGAAAAGCACGACGCTGCCCTCCTGGAACTCAGGGAACTAAAGGCAGACAATGCCGAACGTATCGCAGCCATCGAAAATCAGATCCAGGAACTCAATACGGATTACGACACGGTAGTGACAGACTCCCAACCCATCATCGACGGGTTCGACGGGCTGATGGCCCGGATCGGCGCCCTGGGTGAATTACCCTGGTTCCCCTCCTTCTTTATCTTCTTGCTTTTCCTCGCCATAGAGACCGCACCTATTGTGGTGAAACTACTCTCCCCGAAAGGTCCTTATGATTTTAAGCTCGAAGAAGAGGAGAGTACCGTAGCGGCTTGGGTGACCCAAAAAGTGGAACAACGGCAGCACATCATGGCGACCGACGCCGCCCTCAATGAAAAGATCTACGGGGAGATTCGGGAAGAAGAAAGGGTGTACGCCCACAAGAAACAAAAGGCAGAAGAGCTTCTCAGACTACAGGCAGATGCCTTTCACGAATTGCAGGTAAAGAGCCTGTAGTTCAAAGCGCGTCGAGTTCAGCCTTGAGTTTTTTGGTGAATTTGGCAACCACCAGGTCATAGCTTAGATCGGTGAGTTCCCTGATCAGATCAGCAGGCAATTGCTCCAGGTAAATAGTGTTCCAGTGGGTCTTGCTCATGTGGTAGGCAGGCAGGACAACCCCGTCGTGTTCCACCCTGAGTTGCTGGGCCCTTTCGGGTTCACATTTCAGGTTTGCCTGGGAGGGTACCCGCTCCAGGGGAACCAGGGCAAACATCTTGCCCATCACCTTGAACACAAGGGTGACCTTATCGAACGGAAACTCTTCCGTAACACCCTTTTTGGCAAGGCAGTACCGCCTGAATTCTTCCACATTCATCTTACTGAGGTTGCGTTATTCTGAGGGCAGTCCGAGGGCGTCGTAGATGACGATCTTATCCCAAAGATGATTAGACTCCTCAATAAAGTCCAGGTGCGCTTTTTCCGTTTGATACAGGTCCTGTTCCTCCGCCGAGGCAAAAGTGACGATCAGGTTATAGGTATAAGTGTCATCCACGATCTCCCGGGTGGCTTTGGGTGGCGTTCCCAGGAATTTCGTCTTGGCATAGAGGGACCGTTCCATAAACCGCTCCATGGATGCCTCAAAGGCCGCCCTGTCTTCCGCACTGTTCGGATTCTTCAGCCAGATGTATACTGAGTGCACAAAAGCAGGATCGAATTCGGAAGCGGCTTTCTCTTCCCTGCAGGAAAAGGATACCGACAACATCATAGCAATCAGGATGATCTTTTTCATATTGTGAAGTAATTAAATGGTTCCGCTTTCCAGTGATTGCCGTTCGCTTTCCCGAAGTTCCAGGGCTGAATAATCGAGTTTCCAGCCTATGGTCTCCACGAGTTTGCTCATCAGCAGTACAGCCTCCAGGGCCTCCCTGCGGGCGGTATCCATGAGTCCGCTTTTGGGGATCTTTTCCCTGATGTGCTGTATGGCCTCCTGGTTCAGGGCTGTGAGGTCGTTGGGTTTAAAGGCGTTGAACAGGCCATTCTGTATATCGTAGAACTCGAGGTTGGGCTCTATGGAGAGCACCTGGGGTTGCGGAAAATTAGCCAGGATGATCTTCTTGTTCGCGGCGTCTGCCCGGAGGTCGATCTGTTGCAGGTCATACCCGATATGGGCCTTGGCATTGATCACGATCAGGGCTTTTTTGGTGCTGCTCACCAGGCTCAGGAACCGTTCCCTCCTGTTCTCGTATTTGTAGATTTCGGCAAAATCCCCTTCCACAGAGATCAGTTTACAGACGCTTTTGATGCGTTCCAAAAGGACGGTCGACTGCCGTTCCGTGGTCTCCCGGTTCTGTCTTTTCCTGAAAAAGGAATACACCCAATACATGGTAATTGCCCCGAGGATCAGACCTAATACCGCTTCTATAAAGCCATCCATAATGCCGACTGTTCTGTGTTGTCTTTAAAGGTAAGGAAAGGTGCAGACATAGGAACTTCTTACCGGATTTTATAGAGTACAGGGCGGCTGGGGCTGGCATCGTTCTCGATGGGGGCGAATTGCAGCTCCAGTAAATACTCCCCGTCCTCGATCCCATGGGGCACATAGATAAACTCAGTGATGGTGGCCCCTGATCGTCTATTTCCTTTGATTCCCCAGAAAGCCTTGTGGGCGAGTAATTGGCCGTCATCCTTTTCCCTGTCTACCGAAGGCAGGTCGACCAGCAGGTGCTCAACCCCTCTTTCCACCAGGAAGTCCATCGCCTCTTCTGTAAAATATGGCGGATTGGTATGGGAGTACTGCCGGGACAGTTTCTCCCGGGTATTGGGAAGGGTCCTGACCACCAGGGCCTCGAACCGGCCTTCCGCAAGGGTCCTCTGTAGCTGTTTTCGGGATATGATGTGATCCTTCCCTTCTTTCTCCGGAGCGAGGGTGATCAGCAAGGCGTGGAAAAAGAATCGTTTCAGGGTCTGGTTGACCGACTGCCCCTCGGGGGTAATGTGCCCCAGGCATTCCGTATGCGTACCATGGGCGTGCGGGTTAAAGGCGATGTCATTGAAGTTGGTACTGGCTCCTTCCCGAATGCTGCCCGTAAAATCCCCTTCCCTGTGAGGCTCGATCCTGGGCGGACCCACATACCAGGCATTCACGTTCTCCGGGCCGTTGCGCAAGGGTATGGAGATATCAAGGGGCTTATCCAGGTCTGCCTCCACCTTCCGGCCTGCGATCTGAAAGGAAATGATCATCTGTGAATTCGGTATGGGGTGTGTTTACTTTTTCTTTTCTAAAGGTAGCATAAATAAATCGGCCGCCAGCCCGTCACTGAGGAACTTCCCCTTTTGGGAAACCCTCAGGATTTCCCCATCGAGATAAAGGTACCGGTCGGCAATATGCCTTTCCGCCTGCTCCAAAAGGTAGTCCCTGAAATGGCCTCCAAATTCCTTTTCAATGCGCTGCAGAGAGACCCCCCACATCGTCCTGAGTCCGGTCATCACATATTCATTATACCGATCCCTCTGGCTCAGGGTTTCTGCCTCCAAAGGCAGTTGCCCTGCCTGTATGCTCTTGATGTAGAGGGAATTGTTGGAAATATTCCAGGCGCGTTCCCGTCCGTTAAAGGAATGGGCCGAGGGTCCGATCCCCAGGTAGGTCTTCCCCTGCCAGTAAGCGGTATTGTTCCGGGAGAAATACCCGGGCTTCCCGAAGTTCGACAATTCATAATGCACGAATCCTTTTTCCTCCAGTCTACGAACCAGATACTGGAACTGGGCTTCGGCCTGTTCATCATCGACCCCGGGGACCACCCCTTTCTCGATGAATTTCTTCAGAGCCGTGCCCGGTTCCACCGTCAGGGCGTAACTCGAAATGTGCGGCACCTCATAGCTGAGAGCAATGGAGATGTTCTCCTCCCATCTCTTGTCATCAGAGATGGGGATACCGTAGATCAGGTCGATGCTGATATTGTCGAATGTATCTCTGGCTTTTTGAAGGGCTGTCCTGGCCTGCTCCGCATTATGAGCCCGGTTCATGAACTTGAGGTCCTCGTCAAAAAAGGACTGTATCCCGATGCTCAGTCGGTTCACTTTAGAAGCCGCAAGTCCCTCAATCTTTTCCTCAGTCAGGTCGTCAGGATTGGCTTCCAGGGTGACCTCCGGATCCTCTCCTACCGTGTATTGCTTCCGTACACTATCGATAAGACGGTCCGTCTCATGAACATCGAGTACCGAAGGGGTTCCTCCTCCGAAATAGATCGTTTCCACAACCTCGTCCTTTAGCTCATCCCTTCTCATTACTAATTCCTTTTCGAGGGCCTGTAACATCTCCTGCTTCTTCTTCAGGCTGGTAGAAAAGTGGAAGTCGCAGTAATGGCAGGCCTGTTTGCAAAACGGGATATGAATGTAGATACCTGCCATCAGCTCTGTCTTGACAAAACGATCAGATAGGAGAGACCGAAGGAAGTCACCCCATAGGTCATAAAGGCGAGGAGAAAGACAATGATGGATTTCAGGACCACCCAGAAAGCGGGTCTTTTCATAAAGGAAATCATCGCATAGATAAAATACAACCACATGATCGTAATCCCCAGGGGCTGCAGGTTATTTCCGGCATACTGCACCACGAACATATTGCAGGTGACCAGAAGGGTATAGATGCCCAGGAGATAGAAGGACACGGCTATGAATTCTGCCATGGAATATCGTTTGTAAAAGAAGAGCTTCATTAAGAGGGCAAGGGTCAACACAAAGACAAAGAGGAAATTGTTGATATTGATCAACATAAAATTTCGAGCCTCGGTAAGGAGACTGACATCAACCTTATCCCCTTCTACCACCACTGTGCTGTCCCTGAAGGGATCAAAGCCAATAAGGGATCTTATCACGATGTATAAAAAAGTTGTCAAAAGGAAGAAGGCTACCGGCCTGTAATATCTTTTCCGCTTTCCTTCCAGGTAATTTCTCAGGAGGTCTCCCGGTCTAATGACCAAGTCCCGTACAGTGATCAGCAGGGGTGCATTCACGGATATTAAGGCGTCTGACAGGTCCTCAAAGGTTTCCCTAAAGGTCACTTTGTGCACACTCAGGCGCTGCCCGCAGCGGGTACAAAAATTGCCCTGGGAGAGCATGCCGCAATTTTTACAAGGTCTCGCTTCCTCTGCCATTACTGATCGATTCGGTCTCCGTTCTGTTTCACAAAGGCGGCCCATCCGGTATAGGACTTGCCCTCACTGATCCTCCCCTGATTGTAGAAATGACAGACAGCGGCTGCAAGGCCATCCGTGCTGTCGAGATTTTTGGGAAGCGACTTCAGTTTGAGCAATTGCTGCAGCATTTTAGCCACCTGCTCCTTGCTGGCATTACCATTGCCGGTTATTGACATCTTGATCTTCTTCGGAAAGTATTCCGTGATGGGGATCTGCCTGCTGAGTCCGGCCGCCATGGCTACGCCCTGGGCCCTGCCCAGTTTCAGCATGGATTGTACATTCTTTCCGTAAAAGGGGGCTTCAATGGCGATCTCGTCCGGGTGATAGGTCTCGATCAAAGAGATGGTCCGGTCGTAGATCAACTTGAGTTTGGTGAACGGATCATCGTATTTCTTTAAGATGAGTTCATTCATCTGTATGAACGTCATTTGCGACCCCACTACCCTGATGATCCCGAAACCCATGATCGTGGTTCCCGGGTCTATTCCCATGATGATCTTCTCCTTCTTCACCCGTTTCTGTTTGTGGTTATTTCCATAGGTAATCTGAATCGACTTCTTACCGGAATCCCTCGTTTTAAGGCCGGTTCCGGCCTTGGCATGCTCCTCAGGCTTTTTATGATAACCTCCCTGAACTGCGGGATCTGACCCTGCAGGGCGCTATCATTCTGCATCTCCACCACCTGTAATTCTCCCGTAGACTCCACCATAAAGTCGATATGGATCGTACTTTGGAGGTCCGTATCAGAGGTGAATCTGAAATCCTGCAGGCTTGTGGAGAGGTTTTCCAGGAGGGTCGACTCAAAGCACAGCCGCTGGTCTGTTTTTGATGCGGTTTCATCGCATCCCTCGAAGAGAGGATACTGATCGACATCATTCCAGTCTATCCCCCTCAACTCATCCTCAACCAGCTTTTGGGTCCTGGATTCGGGAGTCGCCAGCCAGTCGCAAGAAAGCAGGAGGAAAAAACTGCAGCACAAAGTGAGGATCCTCATAGAAGTCCGTATTCAGGATTGAAAATTACGCTTTTTTTTAGTCAAACCGAATTCCCTTCCCCCGTGTAACAAATCTGCATTACCTTAGTCTTATCGGAAACCTTTCGTTTATGGATATCGCCTTGCTGCTCGTTGGATTTATCCTGATGCTCACAGGGATTGTGGGAAGTTTTCTGCCCGTTCTGCCGGGTACACCCGTGAGCTGGGTGGGCCTGCTCCTGCTCTACCTCACCAGTGCTGTGCCAGACGACTGGTGGTTCCTCGGGATCACCCTGGTGGTGGCCCTTGTGGTGTTTGCCTTGGACTACATCATCCCGGCCGTGGGGACCCGGAAATTCGGGGGTACCCGATCGGGAATGATCGGCACCACCCTGGGGCTTGTGGTGGCTATCATTTTTCCTGTGCTGGGGATCTTCGGCATCATCTTCTGGCCCTTCCTGGGAGCTTTCCTGGGGGAATTGCTCAATAAGGCCGACCAGAAATCGGCTCTGAAGGCCGCATTTGGATCCTTTATGGGCTTCCTGACGGGGACCTTCCTGAAATTCGTGGTCACCGTTATCTTTTTCGGACTTTTTATCGCGAAAGCCTGGGAATTCAGGGCTGAGCTCTTTCCCTGGTTCAATTGATCCCGCTGTTTCTGGTCTAGGTAAGCCAGACCGTTTTATCCTCTATCGGTGTCCTTATCCCGGGTTCCGGTTCCTCGTCGTAATAGCCCATATAGAAGAACCCCAGGCATTTTTCGCCCTCTGCCAGAGGAAAGAACTCATCCATAAATCGGATCAGGGAGGGTGAACTCCAGTAGGCGCCAATCTTCATAGCCGTACAGCACAGCCACATGTTCTGCACGGCCATGGCCGTCGCTGCGACCTCCTCCCATTCGGGGACGCTCTCAGCAGGGTCTCTCTGCATGCAAATAGCGATCATTGCTGCCGCCTTTTGTGTTTTTTCGATCATTTTCCTGCCCTTGAGTTCCTTGGGTCTGGGATCCGTTTCCCTGTACTTTTTTGAGAGGAAATGCCCCAGGCTTTCCTTGGAAGCTCCCGTAAGTACTTTAAATCGCCAGGGTTGGGTCTTTCTGTGGGTAGGTGCCCAATTGGCCGCCTCGAGTATTTTTTCTATGTCCTCCCGGGCTATGGGTTGGTCATTGTACTGGGCCGGGAAAACTGCCCGGCGGTCTTTGATAAGGTCGAATATCATAGCGTTTTTTTAGTGTTGATTTAGTGAGGGCCTGTTCCGGAAGGCCCTGTGCATTTTCTGGCTCATCTCAAACTTAATGAATACATTTAGGGTATTCAAATTATCATCCCAGGTGGAAAAAGAATCAGTGTTTTATTATGGGGAAGACAGGCTGACAGCAGGTTTGGCCCTTTCCCTTGCCAGGTGTGAAAGGAAGGGCGAAATCCGGGACGAGACATGGAAAAGGATACAGGAAAGCCATGAGGTGGTCCAGCAGATCGTGGATAAGGGGGAACCCGTCTACGGCATCAATACCGGTTTTGGACCTCTGTGTACAACGAGCATTTCCAGAGAAGAAACGAGGATATTGCAGAAAAACATCCTGCAAAGTCACAGTGTAGGCGTTGGAGACCCTGTAGACCCGGAGATCGCCAGGCTTATGCTCGTACTCAAGATCCATTCCCTGGCTAAAGGGTATTCGGGGATCTCTGAACCAACATTGAAAAGGCTTCTTTGGCATCTGGAAAACGAGGCCATCCCTGTGGTACCCTCCAAGGGATCCGTTGGGGCATCGGGAGACCTCGCTCCCCTGGCACATCTCTTCCTCCCTTTGCTCGGTCTCGGTAAAGTACAGTACAAGGGAGAAGCGATCTCTGGAGAAAAGCTGCTGGAAAGAACAGGCATGAAACCGTTAGAACTGGGACCCAAAGAAGGCCTGGCCCTGATCAATGGCACCCAGTTCATCGCTTCTCATGCCGTTAAGGTTTTGGACGGATTCCACAATTGCCTGACCCACGCAGATATCATCGGGGCGATGATGATAGAGGGGCTGCAGGGATCCATCAAGCCCTTTTACAAGGAACTGCATGACTTGAGGCCATTTAAGGGTTCCCAGCACGTCGCCAAGCGCATCAAATCCCTCCTCGAGGGATCAGAGATCATGGAAGACCACATTGATTGTGAGCGGGTACAGGACCCCTATTCGTTGCGATGTATTCCTCAGGTCCACGGGGCCTCCCGCAATACCTGGCTCCACCTCAAGGAACTTCTGGAAGTTGAGTTGAACGCTGTGACGGACAATCCCATTATCATAGACAAGGACCTGACCATCAGTGGGGGAAATTTTCACGGGCAGCCCCTGGCCATGGCCCTGGATTATGCCTGCCTGGCAGCTGCGGAACTGGGAAATATCTCAGACAGGAGGGTATATCTGGCCCTGGAAGGCAATAGTCCGGGCATCCCTAAACTCCTGATGAAGGAAACCGGGATCAACTCGGGTTATATGATCCTCCAATACACTTCTGCGGCCCTGGCCAGCGAAAACAAAACACTGTGTTTTCCTGCGAGTGCAGACAGTATCCCTACCTCCCTGGGGCAGGAAGACCACGTGAGTATGGGCTCCATTTCCGGTAGAAAGGCACTGCAGGTCATAAAGAACGTCGAAAAGATCCTCGCCATAGAACTGCTGACGGCAGCCCAGGCTTTTGAATTCAGGAAACCCCTGAGGTCGGGGGCCATCCTGGAGAGGGTACACATGGAGGTGCGAAAACGGGTCTCCTTCGCCTCAAATGATCGCGTCTTTGCAGACGACATAGAGGAAGGAATAAAGCTGATCCGGGAACGATCTGCCATTGAGGCCGTTAAGGCCATTAGCAATAAAAAGGGCTATTCTCTGAAAACGCCCTTTTCTAAAGAATTTGAAGTGTACTGATCTATGGCAGAGTATTCCTATTTTGGTCCGATCGCCGAACTGGTCTCCATGGATGCCCTCCCACTTAAAGGGGCGATTCAGGAGAATGCACTGGGCCTCTTAACCCGGCAGGGAGTGCTGGCCAGGAACGGAATGATCCAGGAGATAGGAGAGCACGAAAAACTGCTCCCTTTTGCAAAGAAGGCAGGAGCAGAGATTCACATTTTTGACACACCCCTGGTGGCCCTGCCAGGTCTGATCGATTGCCATACCCATATCTGTTTCAGCGGCTCACGGGCCAGGGATTACGCCCTCAGGAATGCCGGCAGCACGTATCTGGAGATCGCCAAAGCCGGAGGAGGGATCTGGGATACGGTGACCCGGACCAGACAGGCATTGGAGGGAGAACTCATCCGTGGCATCACTACGCGAGTAGGGAAGCATATTTCTCAGGGCGTGACCACGATCGAGGTAAAAAGCGGCTATGGCCTCACTACGGAAGAGGAACTTAAAATGCTCAGGGCGATCAGGAAGGCAGGTGATTCGGTTCCAGCGGACCTGATCAGTACCTGCCTTGCGGCACATATGCTGCCGAGGGATTACGCAGGTTCATCTAAGGAATACCTTGAGATGCTGGGGAATGAACTCCTCCCGCGGATAACGGAAGAAGGCCTTTCCAAACGGGTGGATGCTTTTGTTGAAGAGGGCGCTTTTTCTCCTTCCGACATCCTTCCCTATTTAGAAAAAGCGAAAGGTCTGGGATTTGAGATCACCGTTCACGCCGACCAGTTTACGACCGGAGGGAGCCAGGTGGCCATCGACTGCCAGGCGCTCAGCGCGGATCACCTGGAGGCCAGCACGCCAAAGGAGGTTTCTGCCCTGGCTCAAAGCGACGTGATCGCCGTGGCCCTTCCTGGTGCAAGCCTCGGCCTGGGTTGTGGTTTTACCCCCGCCCGTGCACTGCTCGATGCCGGGGCCAGCCTGGCCATAGCCAGTGACCATAATCCCGGCTCGGCCCCGATGGGACAACTCCTCACCCAGGCGGCCATCCTCGGGGCCAGGGAAAAACTGACGACCCCTGAAGTCTTTGCAGGGATCACTTTCAGGGCGGCCGCAGCCCTTAACCTTTCAGACCGGGGCATCCTCAGAAAGGGAATGCTTACAGACATGGTACTTTTCCCCACAAATGACCATCGGGAGATCCTATACCACCAGGGCAGTCTCCAACCTGTTTACACCATTAAAAAGGGGAAAATCGTTTATTCTAAACCAGAAGCATGAGAACTACCACAGATAGATCGTTCAGGGAGCAACTGCTCGAGGGAATACCGGCCAGCCTTCCTCCCAAACCCGAAAGCAGGAGCGTTCTGAGCCATGCTCCCGCCCGAAAACAGATCCTTTCCAGGGAGGAGAAACGCCTGGCGGTACAGAATGCGCTTCGCTATTTCCCAAAAGCCTGGCATGAAGAACTGGCTCCTGAATTTGCCGGAGAATTGAACGAATACGGAAGAATTTACATGTACCGGTTCAAGCCCGCTTACGAGATGTATGCGCGGCCTATAGCAGCCTACCCCGCGAAGACGCCGGAAGCCGCCGCTATCATGCTGATGATCCAGAACAACCTGGACCCTGCAGTGGCGCAGCATCCGGATGAACTCATCACCTATGGTGGTAATGGGGCCGTATTCCAGAACTGGGCGCAGTACTTGCTTACCATGCAGTACCTGGCGACCATGACGGAAACCCAGACCTTGCATGTGTATTCAGGCCATCCCATGGGCCTCTTCCCTTCCTCCAGGGAGGCTCCCAGGGTGGTCGTTACCAATGGGATGATGATCCCGAACTATTCCAAACCAGACGACTGGGAACGCTACAACGCCCTGGGGGTCACCCAGTACGGGCAGATGACCGCGGGGTCCTATATGTATATCGGTCCACAGGGCATCGTCCACGGAACCACCATCACCGTTATGAACGCCTTCCGGAAAGTGCTGAAAACAGGAGAAAACTCCAGGGGCAGACTCTTCCTTACCTCCGGCTTAGGGGGTATGAGCGGGGCCCAGCCCAAGGCCGGGAACATTGCCGGATGTGTTACGGTCTGTGCCGAAGTAAACCCTGCTGCAGCCCGGAAAAGGCATGAGCAGGGCTGGGTGGATGAGCTTCACCATTCCCTAGACGAGCTCGTTCTGCGCACACGCAGGGCCATGGAAGGCAGGGAGGTGGTCTCCCTGGCCTATGTGGGCAATGTAGTGGATGTATGGGAACGCTTCCTGGAAGATAACATCTACGTCAGCCTGGGATCAGACCAGACCTCTCTCCACAATCCCTGGGCAGGGGGGTACTATCCCGCGGGGTTGAGTTTTGAGGATGCCAATGCACTTATGGTGGAAGACCCCGATGCCTTTAAAAAGAAAGTACAGCAGTCCCTTAAAAAACAGGTCGACCTGATCAACGCCCATACCGCAAGGGGCACCTATTTCTTTGACTACGGCAATGCCTTCCTGCTGGAGGCCGGCAAGGCAGGTGCGGCCGTGATGGCTGAAAATAAGATCGATTTCAGATACCCTTCCTACGTTCAGGATATCCTCGGGCCTTTGTGCTTCGACTACGGCTTTGGCCCTTTCCGATGGGTCTGTACCTCGGGTGATCCTCAAGATCTGAAGAAGACAGACCAAATAGCTCTCGAGGTCATGAATGGGATCAGGGATAGGGCCCCTGAGGAGATCAGGCAGCAGATGCAGGACAACATTCTCTGGATTGAGCAGGCTGAAGAGAACAGACTCGTAGTGGGATCACAGGCCAGGATCCTCTATGCCGATGCAGAAGGGAGGACGGCTATTGCCCTGGCTTTTAACGAGGCGATCCGCAAAGGAGAATTAACAGCACCTGTAGTCCTCGGCAGGGACCACCACGACGTGAGCGGTACGGATTCGCCCTTCAGGGAGACCAGCAATATCTACGATGGCAGTAAATTCACCGCAGACATGGCCATCCACAATGTGATAGGCGACAGTTTTCGGGGTGCCACCTGGGTATCTATCCATAACGGGGGTGGCGTAGGCTGGGGAGAAGTGATCAACGGAGGCTTTGGGATGGTGCTCGACGGAAGTGAAAGTGCAGCGCGTAGGATACGCAGCATGTTGTTCTACGACGTAAATAACGGTATCGCCCGCAGGAGCTGGGCCCGAAATCCGGAAGCCCTGTTCGCGATCCGGCGGGAAATGGAAAGGACCCCGGAGATGAGGATCACCCTGCCTACTCTTGTAGATGAAGATATCATTGATAAGGCCATCGAAAAATAGTGTCTCTATACAAGCAAAGCAGGATGAATGACCTCCATACAAAACCGAACCCCGCCCTGTGGTCGGGTCGCTCCTCAGCCGGGCAGGAATACCTGCACGAGAAGGTACGCCTGGCAGGCCCGGAAGAGGAAACCGGATTGCAGATCGATAGCAAATCCTTTGTTCTCCTGGGCTATGCCTGTGATGAAGGTGTAAGGCGCAATGGCGGACGTGTCGGTGCTGCCGAAGGGCCCGATGCTATCCGCAGGGAATTGGGCAAAATGGCTAATCACCTCCCGGCAAGGGTCCGGCTCATAGATATGGGAAATGTCAGCTGTATACAGGGCGACCTGGAAAAGTCACAGGAGGCCCTATCAGGCCTTGTCAGAATGACGGTCGAGCAGGGAGGTATTCCCCTGTTACTGGGAGGCGGACATGATATTTCCTTTGCCCATTATGGTGGCCTGAGATCGGCCCTGCCGCGATCCCGTAGCCTGGGCATCATCAACTTCGACGCCCATTTCGACCTTAGGACCAACCACAAAGGCAATCATTCAGGCAGTCCGTTTTATCAGATCGCCACGGAATGCCAAAAGGATGACCTCGCATTTCGGTATCTCTGCCTGGGGATCCGCAGGGAGGCCAACCCACCTGAGTTATTCCGCAGAGCAGACGAACTGGGAGTGGGCTATCTGGAGCTTCATGAATTCAGCATGCACAGAATAAATAATGTCTCAAAAACGCTTGGCAACTTCCTTAATGCGATAGATAAGGTATATGTCACCGTAGATATGGACGGCTTCTCCTCGGCCTTTTCTCCCGGGGTGAGCGCAGCCTCACCCGTAGGATTTACTCCGGAGGTCGCCATGACCTGCCTGCGGCAAATTATTTCATCCGGGAAATTGCTGGGGTTGGATGTGGCCGAAACGAATCCGAAATACGACAGAGACCATCAGACCGCCAAACTCGCAGCAGGGATCGTCCACCGGGTTATGCATGAGATAAGTCTACTCTAGCCAGGACTTGTAGTACTTCCCGTCGTCCAGATTCAGAGCCGTCTGTGTGAGCTGCAGAGGCTTGAAGGTGTCGATCATCACGGCTAGCTCCTCTGTTCCCTTCTTGCCAATACTCGCCTCATAGGTGCCTGGGTGTGGCCCATGAGGAATCCCAGCAGGATGAAGGGAGATATACCCTTTGTCTATCCCTTTTCGGCTCATAAAGTCCCCGTCTACGTAATAGAGCACCTCGTCCGAATCGATATTCGAGTGGTTGTAGGGGGCCGGTATCGCCTCAGGATGATAATCGTACAGCCTGGGACAGAAAGAGCATACCACAAAGGCACCGGTCTCGAACGTCTGGTGCACCGGCGGCGGCTGATGTACCCTTCCGGTGATAGGCTCAAAGTCGTGTATGGAGAAGGCATAGGGATAATTGTAACCGTCCCAGCCTACGATGTCGAAAGGATGGGTGGCATAGACCAGGTGGTGCAGATGGCCCTGCTTCTTGACCTTAATGACAAAATCCCCTTTCTCATCATGAGTTTCCAGATTTTGTGGCAGCCTGAAATCCCTCTCGCAAAAGGGAGAATGCTCCAGGTGCTGCCCGAACCAGTTGCGGTATCTCTTGGGTGTGTATATGGGGTGGTAGGACTCGGTGATCAAAAGGCGGTTATCCTCTGAATCAAAATGAATCTGATAGATCATACCTCTGGGGATCAGGATATAATCCCCGTATCCGAAAGGAATCTCACCTAGCAGGGTCTTCAGGGTTCCCGAACCCTGGTGGATAAACAGCAATTCATCCGCGTCAGCGTTCTTGTAAAAGTAATCCTTCATGGATTTCCTGGGAGCCGCCAGACCGACATGCACGTCCCCGTTAAAGAGTATCACTTTTCTGCCCTGCAGGTAATCATCCTCGGGGGGGAGCTCCAGGCCTTTCAGCAAACGAGATTTCACGTGGTATTGCACGGCAGCCTTGGGGCTGATATCGATCGTTTTTTCGATCTCCTTGACCTGTGTAGGCCGATGGATATGGTACATGAGGGAGGACATGCCGTCAAAACCGATAGTCCCGAACAATTGCTCGTAATACAGGCTGCCATCGGGCTTTTTGAAGGTGGTGTGTCTCTTGTGCGGAATCTTCCCTAATTTGTGATAAAGCGGCATGGTGCAGTGGCTTTTAATTAGGCTTTAAAATTACAACAATTACGGGCGACTAAAAAATTGGGGCCCTCTATAAACCCGTGGAAATTTTGCTACTTCAAGAGGCGAAAATAGAACCGTATCGCCCAGAAAAGAAAAAAGCCTCCCAACTTGGAAAGCCTTTCATTGGCTGTAACTGATCGCTCAGTGTACAACACCGGTCCCACTCTCGTGGAACCCAACACAACAAAGCAAAGATAGGAAAGCTTTTTGATATGGGCCACATCCCCGTATATTATTTACATGGTCAATCTCTGAGACGGCAGAATTAGGGGTGTCCCCTTAACGTACATATCTAATAATGCTGTACGCCTGTATTCGATGAAAATCCTTGAATTTTCCGGAATTTTTTAGGGGTCCTGATTTCATCGATGGAGACGCTAACCCGATTAAACGTCACATATCGGATGTTTGGCCGAACAAGGCTTTCTGTTCACCGACCCCTCTCCTCTTCCAGATACGCATTCCATTACTTTTATCATCGATTTTCCCGGGAATATGGGTTCCTAGTGGACTTACCTGAAATAATGCGGAATAAGGATATAAAAAACATCTAACCTCTTGATTCGTAGTAATTCACACTTTAAAAAACATCGATGAAATGCAGAATTCAAAGGATTTTGATACATGTAAGAAACGGATGACAAACACGATTTTCAGACGAACGGCAATCCCGCAGTTTTTTGAACGAATTTCCTTGTCCGTTGGTCGGCATCTCGAAGATAAACCCTTTAATAGAAGTTATTTAGATATAGATCGACGCTTAAAATACGGCTACATCGAACAAAGAATGAAAACGATTATCAACATACTCATTTTTATCAGTTGTTTCTCAACTGCCCTCGCCAAGGATTCCCTGGCGACGGAGCAAGCGTTGCGCCCTACTCGAAGTATAGAATTCCTCAAGCCAGTATCCGGAATATCAGAAATTACTTTCCAGGATCACGACATTTATAAATGGATCCAGACCATGCAGCTGGACAATGGTCTTATTGAAAGTGCAGAACACACTAATTTTGTTTCCCTCTATGATAACGCCATAAGTGCCCTCCTGTTTATTTCCCAGGAAGAGATCGAGCAGGCCG
>NZ_JBFGBM010000032.1:0-18665 GCF_041567615.1 Muriicola sp. | reverse complement strand
CTGGATTACAAGACCATTCCGGTGCTTTTCGGCACCCGATACTCCAAGATCATCATATCCTTTCTCCTATTACTGGCCCTTCTGCCGGCATTCCTGCTCATCGAGATCTTCGATGTAGGCTATATGTACCTCTATTTTATCCTGGCCATGTTCCTTTTGATCGTATTCCTTATACTCATGTGGAAATCGAGCTCCAAAAAACATTACGTATGGCTTCACAACATCCTTAAATTTATCATTGTTTCAGGGGTGTTCAGTATCCTGCTAATCAATGTGGACCTGGTCCTTAACCGAATCCTGTGATCCCCGGGCTTTGAGACAGCCGGCATTTTCCTATTTTTGATAAAAATTACACCATGAGCAGGTTTGATAATAGTGGAGGAGGAAAGTTCTCAGGCAGGGGAGACGGAAATTTCAGGCGCAAGAGCTTTGCCAGGGGGAATGCCCCTATCAAGAAGAAGAGAGAAAATATCCAGCCTCCGGATCCAAATCTCATCAGGTTAAATAAGTATATCGCAAACTCCGGTGTCTGCTCCCGAAGAGAGGCAGATACCTATATCACCGCGGGGAACATCACCGTAAACGGGAAGACCATCACTGAAATGGGATACAAGGTGAAGCTTACCGATGAAGTGCGTTTTGACGGTCGTCTTCTGAGTCTGGAGAAAAAGGAATATGTACTACTCAACAAACCCAAAAATTTTATCACCACCACCAGAGATGAAAAAGGGAGGAGGACCGTCATGGAACTCATCTCCAATGCTTCAAAATCGAGGTTAGTACCCGTGGGAAGGTTAGACCGGAATACCACCGGGCTGCTGCTTTTTACCAATGACGGCGACATGGCCAAGAAACTTACCCACCCGAGATACGGGGTGCGGAAGATCTACCACGTAGAGCTGAATCGCAACCTCACGGCAGCGGATTTCAAGCGGATACAGGAAGGCATTATGCTGGAGGATGGACTGATCCAGGTAGATGAGGTGAGCTTCCTCCAAAACGCCCCGAAAAAAGAAGTTGGGATCGAGATCCACAGCGGAAGAAACCGCATAGTCAGAAGGATTTTTGAACACCTGGGGTACGATGTGGTCAAACTAGACCGAGTGGTCTTTGCCAACCTGACCAAAAAAGATCTGCCAAGGGGGCATTGGAGACATTTAACCAAGCAGGAGGTCATCAACCTGGGGATGCTGCAATAGCAGACTTATACGGAGGGTCTTGCCGCCAGTAAAGTCCCCACGGTATTCCAGAACGCGGCACCGGCCGGATGGTTATCCGCGTGTACGATATTCTCGTCCAAATACTCTTCCACCAAAAGTTTTAAATGGGTGATCTGGGCGTTCTCCCCGTAGAAATTCTCATAAGCCATATCCCAGGATGAAAAGACACGGTCTTCCCTTTCTTCGTAGCTGAGAAGTTCCACATTTTTGTGTCGGGGATCGGCCTTGATCTTGTCAAATAGTGTCAGAACCCTGTATTGATTTCCCTCCAGGTACTGGATGAATTCTCCCTGATGATAGAGCAGGCAACCCGTGATTCTCAGGGTACGGTTATTTTCTTGGGCTTTTATGAGCATTTCCTGGATCTGGTCCAGAGTAAATTCCGGCATTGCTACTGAACGATACACCAGGCTGAACATGGGTTGTTCTCTTTTTGGTTTTGGTTATCGGAATAAAGATAAAAGAAAAAGAGACAGCCGTATCGTTCTCACTTTGAAAATCGCTCCATCTTCAGGCGGATCTCCTTCAGACAGAGGTTGCCGATACTGCCCATATGCGTGTGGACTGCATCCTTAGAAGACCGGAATTCACCCTTTGCAACCTGGGAAGCTATTTCTTTGTAAGCATCCCGAAAAGGCATACCGTTTTTTACAAGATCATTAAGGGCATCTACCGTAAAAAGGAGATCGTATTTGGGATCTTCAAGAATATCTTCCTTCACTTTGATCTTCCTGAGGCTAAAAGTCAGGATGTCGAGACAGGCTTTTAATTCCTGTATGGCCGGTACCAGGCTGTTCTTTGTCAGCTGGAGGTCCCTGTGGTATCCGCTGGGCAGATTGGTCAGCAACATGGACAGTTCATTGGGCAGGGCCTGTAGGACGTTGCATTTGGCACGCACCAGTTCAAACACATCCGGATTCTTCTTATGGGGCATGATGCTGCTCCCGGTGGTGAGGTCGTCCGGGAAGGAGATAAAATTGAAATTCTGGTTCATGTAAAGGCAAATGTCCATGGACAGTTTTGCCAGGGTGGCCCCCACCGAAGCCAGGGCCCTCGCAGTGGAAACTTCCACTTTTCCCCTGCCCATCTGGGCCGCGACCACATTGTACTTCAGGGTGCTGAAGCCCAGTTCTTTTGTGGTCATAGCGCGGTCAATAGGAAAGGAACTTCCATATCCGGCGGCACTACCCAGTGGGTTCTGGTCCGCTATGGCGGTGGCGGCCTTAAGAAGGATCATATCGTCGACCAGGCTTTCCGCATAGGCGGAGAACCACAGACCGAACGAAGATGGCATGGCCACCTGCAAATGGGTATACCCGGGGAGAAGGACTTTTTTATGGGCATCGGCCAGGTTCAGTAACAGGTCGAACAGGTCATAAACCTGTTGCTTCACCGTTTTTAATTCCTCTTTGATATACAATTGAATGGCTACCAGTACCTGGTCATTCCTCGATCGGGCCGTATGGATCTTTTTCCCGGTGTCTCCCAGCTTTTGGATGAGCAGGTATTCGATCTTGGAATGCATATCCTCAAATTCCTCCTCAATGGTGAAGGTTCCTTTTTTGATCGAAAGTGCTATAGCGTCCAGCTCCAAAAGAATGGCCTCACTTTCTTCTTGGCTCAGCAGCCCGATGGATGCCAACATCTTGCAATGAGCCATGGAGGCCAAGACATCGTATTTGGCCAGGAGGAGATCCAGTTCCCGATCGTTTCCTACCGTAAACCGATCTATCTTTTTATCCGTTTTCAAACCTTTTTCCCATAGTTTCATAATGTGATGGATTTTGAGGGTTATGCGGATTTTGTGAGTAAAAATCCAGTGAGTAATTCTATATACAATGCGATCCCTTCCTCGATCTCGGAGACCCAGATAAATTCGTCAGCACTGTGTGACCGTTTGCTGTCACCCGGGCCCATTTTAAGGGAAGGGCAACTGAGGGCTGCCTGATCCGACAGGGTAGGGGAGCCATAGGTTTCCCTACCCAGTGCTATCCCGCTTTGTACAAGAAGATGGTCCTTGGGGATGGATGAGGAGTTGAGGTGAAGGGACCTGGGCTGTAATTTACAGGGGGCCTTTTCCTGCAGAATGTCGGCCACCTCCCGGTTGGTATACCGATCGTTCACCCGCACATCGATTACGAGGTTCACTCCGGCGGGAACCACGTTGTGCTGACTCCCCCCATTGATCTGGGTCACGGTCAGTTTTACCTCCCCCAGTACTTCGGACACCTTGGGAAAACGAAATTCCCGGAACCATTTCAGGACGTCTATGCAATTGTAGATGGCATTGTCTTCATTGGGATGGGCTGCATGTGAAGGTGTCCCTTTTACTTCGGCATCGAAAACCACAAGTCCCTTTTCTGCGATAGCCAGCTGCATGAGTGTGGGCTCTCCCACGATGGCCACATCGATCCGGGGGAGTATTTTCAGCATGGAATTTAAACCATTGGGCCCTGAACTTTCCTCTTCGGCTGAGGCTACCATGATCAGGTTGTGAGACAGGCCATCCCTGTCATAAAAATGCGTGAACGCAGCGATCAGGGAAACCAGAGCCCCACCGGCATCATTGCTGCCCAGACCGAACAATTTTCCGTCTTCCACAGCCGGCAGGAAGGGGTCCCTGGTATAGGCGGTGTTGGGTCTTACCGTGTCGTGATGCGAATTCAGGAGGAGGGTAGGCTTACTTTCGTCGTAGTGCTTGTTGAACGCATATACGTTGTTCTCTTCGCGTTGATGTGGAATTCCCCTATTCATGAACCACCGTTCGAGAAGCATGGCTGTATCACTTTCTTCCGAGGAGAAAGAAGGTGTGGCGATCAAATCTTTCAATAGCTCGATGGCGTCTGCGGTCAGGGAAGAGATGTCTTGCTTCATAATGTCAATGTTGTAAAGATCGAGGGTTTGGCCTGTAGCATGTCGATATTGCCTACACATACTTTGTGCACGGAATGGTCCAGGGCATGGAAGCAGTTTTCGAGTTTGGGGAGCATCCCCTCACCTATCGTCTTTTCCTTGATCAGGCTGTAATAGGTCTGTTTGTTGATATGGGGAATGACAGAGTGATCGTCCTCAACATCTGAAAGGACACCGGATTTTTCAAAACAATAGAACAGGGTGGTGCTGTAGTCCTTGCTCAGTCCGATGGCCAGCTCGGAAGCTATCGTATCGGCATTGGTATTGAGTATCTGCCCTTTCTCATCGTGCGTAAGGGCACAGAATACGGGTACCAGACCCGTGTCGAGGAAAGTACACAGGGCATTGGTGCGGACTGAAACAATATCGCCTACAAAACCAAAATCAACAGGGGCTGGGGGTCTTTTTACGGCCTGTATGATTCCGGCATCGGCTCCACTCAGACCTATGGCATTGCATTCCATCGCCTGCAACTGGCTCACAATGGACTTGTTGATAAGCCCTGCATAGACCATGATGGCAACCTCCAGACTTTTTTTGTCGGTGATGCGCCTGCCGCCGACCATGTTGGTCCTGATCCCGAGTTTTTCACTGAGTCGGGTCGCCTTTTTTCCCCCGCCATGGACCAGGATCTTGGGTCCCTCCACAGCTGCGAAAAGCTTCAGGAAGCGGGTGAGTTCGGTGTTGTTTTCGATGACATTACCACCGATCTTTATGACAGATAATGCAGGTTTCATAGGGATTCCAGTATTTTCATCAGGGCCACCTGAGCGGCATAGGTTCGGTTGTTGGCCTGTTCTATGACCAGTGAGTTATTCCCGTCGAGTACGGCATCTTCCACGATCACATTCCGCCTTACAGGCAGGCAGTGCATAAAGTAGGCCTTGCCTAATTTTTCGGGGGTGATCATCCAGTGAGGGTCATTGTTCAGGACCGCACCGTAAGGACTGCTGGCACTCCAGTTCTTTACATAGACAAAATCAGCATCCTTAAGGGCTTCATTCTGATCGTAGTAGACAGGACTGTCCCTTACAATTTCCGGGTTGAGCTCATACCCGCGGGGGTGTGTCACACAGAATTCGAACTGGGGATTGTTCCTCATGATGCCCACAAAGGAATTGGCTACAGCCTGAGGAAGGGCCCTTGGGTGAGGAGCCCAGGAGAGTACTACTTTGGGTCTTTTGGTCTGTTGATGTTCTGTTATCGTGATCAGATCGGCAAGTGCCTGAAGCGGATGCCCCGTAGCACTTTCCATGTTCAGGATGGGGATACCGGCGTATTTTTTAAATCCATTGAGGACCTGTTCTGCCTCGTCCTTCTCCTTGTTCTCCAGGGAGGCAAATGCCCTTACCCCCAGGACATCACAGTACTGGGAAATGACCTGGGCCGCTTCTTTGATATGCTCTGCTTTTCCCTGGTCCATGATGGTCCCATCCTCGAATTCCAGAGCCCAGCCTTCGCTGCCGATATTCATGGTCATGCAATGCATTCCGAGGTGGTAGGCCGCTTTTTGAGTGCTGAGACGGGTGCGCAGGCTGCTGTTGAAAAAAAGGAGCCCCAGTACTTTACCCTTGCCCATCTTCTCAAATTTAAACGGTTCTTTCTTGCATTCCGCTGCCAGGGACAGCCAGGAAGCCGAAGAGTCGATATCATCTACGTGGAGAAAGTGTTTCATGCCAGTTCCTTTTTTAACGCTGCAAAAAAATGATCGATTTGTTGCTTGCTTACATTGAGAGCAGGCAGGATCCTCAAAACGTGCTTATCCTTGGCACTCCCGGTAAATATGTGCTGGTTTACAATCAGCCTTTTTCTCAACGGGGCCACTTCAAAATCAAATTCAAGTCCCAGCATCAGCCCCCTTCCCTTAATCCGCTTTACTTCCGGGATACCTGCGGCACATGCTGCGAAATAATCCCCCACCTCAGAGGCGTTCCTGATGAGGTGTTCTTCCTCCAGTACCTCGAGGACAGCCAGGCTGGCTGCACAGGCCAGATGATTACCACCAAAGGTGGTTCCGAGCATCCCGTGAGAGGCCTTGAATTTGGGATGGATCAGGATCCCACCTACCGGGAAACCATTTCCCATCCCTTTGGCCATGGAAATGATATCCGGATGTACGCCATGGTGCTGAAAGGCAAAGAATTTACCGCTACGCCCAAATCCGGATTGTACCTCGTCTGCGATCAGGACAACATCGTATTCACTGCACAACTTTGAAAGTTCCCTATAAAAATGAGTCGAAGGCTCATCGAGTCCGCCCACACCCTGAATAGCTTCAAGGATCACGGCGCAGACATCCCCTTTTCGGACCTCCTTTTCGAGGGATGGGATGTCATTAAAATCGAGAAAGGTTACCTGTTGCTGTTTGTTGATCGGAGCGTTGATCCCGGGATTATCCGTGGTAGCCACGGCGGCCGAGGTACGCCCGTGAAAGCTATTGTGAAAGGCGATCACCCTGCTTTTCCCGGTGTGGAAAGAAGCTAGTTTTAACGCATTTTCATTGGCCTCGGCACCTGAATTACAGAGGAACAGGCGGTAATCGTCACATCCGGAGAGTCTCCCCAATGTATCCATCAGCTGCTGTTGCAAGGGGTTTTGGACGGCATTGCTGTAAAACCCTATTTTGTCCAGCTGCTCTTTGATCCTGTTTACATACCGGGGATGGCCGTGTCCTATGGAGATCACAGCATGCCCCCCGTACAGGTCCAGGTATTCCACTCCATGGTCATCTACCAGGGTCAGTCCTTTGGCAGAGACAGGAGTTATGTCGTAGAGGGGATATACATCAAAGAGTTCCATATCAACCTTTTCTAATCAGACTGATCTTCTCGAAGGAAGCGACAATTCCCCTGATGAGAGAGGAACTCAATCCCTGGTGCTCCATTTCGTTCAGGCCTTCGATGGTGCAACCCATTGGGGTGGTCACCCGGTCTATTTCCTCTTCGGGATGGTTCCCCGATTCGATCAGCAGGGCCGCGGCCCCGTTACAGGTGTGCATGGCGAGTTCCTGGGCCTCCTTTGCATCGAATCCCAATTGTATGGCCCCCTGGGTGGTAGCCCTGATCAACCTCATCCAGAAGGCGATACCGCTGGCACAGATGACCGTTGCCGCCTGCATTTGTGATTCGGGTATCTCCATGGAATGTCCCATTCGGTTAAAAATTGCCTTGGCGAGCTCTATCCGTTTGGCCCCCATGGCATTGCTGCATAAACAGGTCATGGATTTGCCAACGGATATAGCCGTATTGGGCATACTTCTTACGATGTAGGCCTCTTTTCCGATGACCGACTCAATTTTCTGGATGCTAAACCCTGTGATCGTGGAAATGATGACGTGTTTTTCGGTCAGCAGTTCTTTTACCTCGTGCAGGATGGCTTCAAAATGTCCGGGTTGCACGGCAAAGATGAGGATGTCCGATTCTTTGACGGCCTTGCCATTGTCCGAAGTCACGGTCACATTCCCGTACTTTTCGAACTCCTTAATTGAATCAATATGTCTTTTGGTCAGGAACATGGTGGTAGCCCCATTGCTGTGGAGGATGCCTTTGGCTATGGAAATTCCCAGGTTGCCTGCTCCGATGATCGCTATTTTCATTTGTTTGTCAACGTTTAGGTTCTTTATTAAAATACGATGGATTTGAGTCCCAATCCGGCTTCTTCCTCAAAACCAAACATGAGGTTCATATTTTGTACGGCCTGTCCGCTAGCCCCTTTGAGCAGGTTGTCAATGGCCGAACTGATCAGTAGCATCCCTTCGTAAACCGTCAGGTGTAAATGGCAATGATTTGTATTGACGACGGGTTTCAGGGATATAGGGTCCTGGGAGACATTAGTAAAGGGAGCCTGGGCATAGAAATCTCGGTAAAGTTCATACGCATCTTCCGGGGTTCCGCTAAACCGCGTATAGGCAGTGGCCCAGATTCCCCTGGTAAAATCACCCCTGTTAGGGACAAACCAGAGTTTGAAATCCCGGGTTTGCCTGAAGGAGAGACTCTCTTCGATCTCATCCAGATGCTGGTGGGTAAAGGCCTTGTAGTGAGACATATTGTTCTCCCGCCAGCTGAAGTGAGTGGTAGGCGATAGGCTTGCCCCTGCACCGGTAGCCCCCGTGGTGGCATTTATATGAACCTCCTTGCCGAGCAACCGGGCCGCTGCAAGCGGGAGCAAGGCGAGCTGGATTGCAGTGGCAAAGCACCCCGGATTGGCGATATTTTTCGCATTCCTGATGTCCTCCCTGTAGAGTTCGGGCAGGCCATATACGAAATTCCTGCCCTGGAAACTGCTGTCTTCCTTCAGACGAAAATCGCGACTGAGGTCTATGATCCTTGTTTCTTTGTGGAAGCTGTGTTCCTGCAAGAATTTCATGGAGTTCCCGTGGCCCAGGCAAAGGAAAACCACATCTGTATCGGGGTCTATCTTATCTGTAAAATTGAGGGAGGTCACCCCTAGGAGATCGGGATGTGCCGAGGAGACCTTAGTCCCTGCCCGGGTAGTACTGTAGACAAAATCGATCTCTACCAGGGGGTGGTTGAGCAAGATCCTGATGAGCTCACCTCCCGTATACCCGGAACCTCCTATGATACCTGCTTTAATCATGGACTTTGTTTATCTGGTTAGCGATCTTCCCGGGATTCGAAAGGACCTTGATAAACCCCTTGGCATCTTCCGCCGTCCAGGCCCGGTTCATCTCCCCATAGCTGCCGAACTTGGCAGACATCAGGTCGTACTCAGAGCGAATCCCGTTCAGCGAAAATCGATAGGGATGCAGGGTTACAAATACCTCCCCGCTTACAAATCTCTGGGTATCCGTTAGGAAGGCCTCTATATTCCTCATTACCTCATCGAGATAATTCCCTTCGTGCAACAGCATCCCATAGAAATTTCCGAGCTGTTCTTTCTGAAATTGCTGCCATTTGCTCAGGGTGTGTTTCTCCAGCAAGTGGTGGGCTTTCAGGATGATCAGTGGCGCAGCCGCTTCGAAACCTACCCTGCCTTTGATACCGATGATGGTGTCTCCTACGTGGATATCCCTCCCAATGGCATAGGCAGAAGCCATTTGTTCCAGTTTTCGGATGTTGTTAACCGGGTCGTCCTGCTTTCCGTTCAGGGCGGTCAATTCTCCTTTGGTGAAGGTAAGCGTGATATCTCGGGATGCTTCTTGCTTCAAAGGGCTTGGAAAGGCCTCTTCGGGAAGCCCTTTTTCAGAGGTTAAGGTCTCAGCCCCACCCACGGAAGTGCCCCATAGGCCTTTGTTTATGGAATATTTCGCTTTATCCCAGGAATAAGGTACTCCCTTCTTTTTGAGGTAGTCAATCTCCTCCTCCCTCGATAGTTGCTCGTCCCTGATCGGGGTGATGATTTCTATCTCCGGAGCTTCGATCTGAAAGATCATATCGAATCTCACCTGGTCATTGCCGGCCCCTGTACTGCCGTGGGCAATGGCTGTAGCACCCACTTCCCTGGCATAATTAACGATCTCAAGAGCCTGTATGATCCTTTCGGCACTTACGCTAAGGGGATAGGTGTTGTTTCTCAGGACATTTCCGTAGATGAGGTACCTGACCACTTTCTCGTAAAAGGTCTGAATGGCATCTATGGATCTGTATGAATGTACGCCCAAATTGAGGGCCCTTTTCTCAATTTCCTCGATCTCTTCTTTTGAGAAACCCCCGGTATTGACACTCACGGCATGTACTTCGTAGCCCAGGTCCTCAGACAGGTGCACAGCACAATACGAGGTGTCCAGGCCTCCGGAATAGGCAAGTACCAGTTTTTTCTTTTTGTTGTTTTCGTTTTTCATGTCAGGCTTTCTTCTTTTTGATCAGGAGTTGTTCTTTGATGCTTTTCAATCGCAGAAAAGTCTTGCTGTTCATTTTCCTTTTGTCCAGGGCTGAACTGCCCGGATCATAGAGCATCCCGGTACACAGGCACATCTTTCGCTCTGTTCGGGTGAGGATATCAAAATTCTTGCAGGTCTGGCACCCTTTCCAGAAGTCGGGGTCATCCGTGAGCTCGGAGAAGGTGACGGGTTTGTACCCCAGTTCGTAATTCATCTTCATCACGGCCAACCCGGTGGTGATCCCGAAGATCTTGGCATCCGGGAATTTCTTCCGGGAAAGGTCGAATATAGCTTTCTTGATCTTCTTGGCCAGGCCCTGATTCCGGTAGTCCGGATGGACGATCAGCCCGGAATTCGCCACAAATTTCTGGTGCCCCCAGACCTCGATATAGCAGAATCCGGCAAAACGTTCCCCGTCCAGGGCTATCACGGCATTGCCGTTGACCAGCCTCTTGATAATGTACTCTGGTGTTCTTTTAGCGATACCGGTGCCCCTTACCTTGGCTGACTCCGAAATGGTCTCGCTGATGACCGATGCATATTTAATGTGGGATTCGTTAGCAATTACAATATCCATTGCTGTTAAAATTAGTCGAAATAAAAATGGCTTGAGGATCGATGCGGAAATGGACTCACCTATTTCCAGAACAGAAGAACACCCTTACGGGCGACGGCGGGAAGGCACAAAATTATTCCAGGCTGGGACAGCGTGGAAAGGGTAAATGATGTGATCTTTCGTTTTCATCAGTTCCAAATGTACAAATTATATTGAATCAGCCTTAATGAACGCCTAATTTTTGGGAATTATCGAATTAAAACTTCGAAGTTTAAACAATTCGTAGATGAGGAAGCCGTATACCGACAAATATTCAACGATGAGAAAGCCCATGGATTCTACAACCTCGGGATCGGTGCGGTAGGCAGTATAGCTCAGGACAAGGGCTGCAGACCAAACAAGGGGGAACCTGAAATCTGTAAAAAGGCAGAGTATCACCAGGGAAATGATATACCAGGGATGTACGGTTGGGGCGAGCAGGAAATAAAACGTAAGGATGAAAAGCATGGACAAAATGAGTCCCCCGGAAGTTTTGTTCCTTTTCAGGCATGAGAGGACGCCGACCCACAGGATCACCAGGAAAGGAAATATCCTGCCGTAGGTCTTTATCATCTCCCAGGGCTTTATATCGATTCTGTTGCCCAGGTTCTTTACTACGTTATAGATACTGGCATTGAATTCAAAATTTGAGAACCAGAGGGACAGGGTGGCCGTGTAATTTTCTGAAAATTGAGGATGGAGAAAAGGAATGGCAGTGATAAGGACTCCTAAGACAACCATCGAGTTAAATAGTCCCCCTCTTAATATGCCGAAGGTTTTGAAGAAAAGTGGCAGGAACATCAGGGGGATGAGTTTTACGGAAACAGACAGGGACATAACAAGGGCAGCCGGCACCCACTTACCGGAGTGGATCAGGTAGACCGCATAGAGAAGGAAAAAAAGCATCAGTCCTTCGAAGTGCACATTGCCTGTTAGTTCTACAATCACGAGCGGATTGAGAAAATACCAGAAAATCAGATGAGGTGACCTGTTAAGGAGTTTTAGCAATTTCCTCCCGAAATAGAAGATTCCCAGGTCTGCCAGCAGGAGAATGGTCCTCATGACCAGGAGTGAACCCATTACCTTGCCGCCTCCCAGCCAGACACTGACCCCGTAAAGCAATTGGCTCAAAGGGGGGTAGTTACTGAAATGTGAGGCGCTCAGTGGGCCCATTCCATTGAGAAGGTACTCACTTAATGGGATCAGGGAATCTAAATCCTCCGGCAGATCGGCAGGGGTGAAGAGGTAGGGATTTTGCCCGGCAATCACCAGGTGTCCGTCCCAAAGGAATCGGTAAAAGTCCTGGGAGAGATTGGGGATGGAAAAGAACAGGATCAGTCGGAAGATCAGCCCCAGGACCAGCAATACCCTGAAATTCCATTTTTCGAACTGTATCAGTTTATAACAAAGGAAGAACAGCAGGGCATACAGGATGAAGAGCTTGGTAAACTCCGAACGTTCCAGGTGGTAACCGAATGCATAATAGAGCAATCCGCAAAGCAAGGAGAGCAGAAGGGAGACCTTGTGGAGTTTCCAGTACCTCAGCAGGGCATTCGACATCCTATGAAAGGGTAGTTGGTTTCTGCAAATAACAGAAAAAAAGAGGAATCCCTGAAAAAACAAAGAGCCTCCGGGATACTTCGGAGGCTCTTCATCATTTATTAATAGAAGGCTAATCGTGTCGTGTAACGTACTATGCTTTTGCTGTAAGGGAATTGAAGAAGACAAACCCAAATCCTAGGAACAGCATAAAATGAAACGGAAACAGCCCGAAATCATTCAGCGGGATGGCGCTGTACATTCCAAACAGGAAGTAAACCATCAGCGCAAATTCCAGTATCATGTTTGGTGACAGTTTGCGGGCCAGGTACTTGTTGCCCTTCCAGCTATCCGTCAGGCTGTTGATGTTAAACTTAGGTGTCCTAACAAACTCACTCCTCTTGCCCATATGGCCTTCGAGCACAGCCACCGTATTATGGAGGGAGAAGCCCAGGGCCACGGAGAAAAAGGTAAAGAACAACTTGATATAATCGATGAAATTATCAAAACTGCTGCCCTGTATACTTTTATAGGTGAACCAGTAGCAAATAAACAAAATGATGGTTGAAACGATGAAAAAGCTGGTCACCTCAAATACCCATCCCAGATGTCCGTACGTATTCTTGATGTAAAGCATAGGGATGCTCAGGATGGCTACAAGGAACACAAAGAGGAACATGGAGCTATTGAGCAGGTGCATCACTCCGTGAAATTTGGTCTTAAAGGGAATGTTATTTGCCGTAATGACATTCATGACGGTCTTCCTAAAGTTTTCCGCACCCCCTTTGTTCCACCGAAATTGCTGAGATCTCGCGGCACTGATCACCACAGGCAGCTCTGCTGGAGTCTCTACATCTTCCAGGTATTTGAATTTCCAGTTCTTAAGCTGAGCCCTGTAGCTGAGGTCGAGGTCCTCGGTGAGGGTATCCCCTTCCCAGTTCCCGGCGTCCAGGATACATTCTTTCCTCCAGATACCGGCGGTTCCGTTAAAGTTGATAAAGTGGCCCTTCGCATTCCTCCCTACCTGTTCCAGGGTAAAGTGGGCATCCAGGGCAAAAGCCTGAATACGGGTCAGGATGGAATAGTCCCGGTTGATATGTCCCCAACGGGTCTGTACCACGCCTATCTCCTCATCCTTGAAGTAAATAACGGTCTTCTTGAGCCAGTCCGGATCCGGGAGGAAGTCGGCATCAAAGATGGCGATAAAATCCCCTTTGGCGATCTTGAGTCCCTCTTTCAGGGCCCCGGCCTTGAAACCTTGTCGGTTTTCCCTTCGGATGTGTTTGATGTCGAGTCCGCTCTCCTGCAGCTCTGCCACTCGTTTTGCAGTCTGGTGCACGGAATTGTCCGTGGAATCATCCAGGACCTGAATTTCGAGTTTGCTTTTGGGATAAGCGATCTTGGAGATATTGTCGAGGAGGCGTTCAACTACATATTCTTCATTGTAGATCGGTAGCTGGATGGTCACCGATGGAATCTCTTTGGGATCCAAAAGGTTGAATTTCGGCGCCTCGTCCTGTGTTCTTTTAAAACCGAGGTAGTTCAGCAACAGGTTCAGTTGCGCCAGGCTGTAAAAAAAGATCAAGACCAGCGCCAGGCTGTAAATTCCGATGATAATGTAAGAAATTGTTAAACCCATTTTATTTTATGCTGTATTTAAATATCCAACCCAGGATTTTCATGCCGGCAAATATAGTACCTTTTATGGTACCAGACACTTTTGAAATGCCAATTCTTTTCTTGTAACGCACTGGTACTTCGGTATATGCTATTCTTTTTTTTAGCACTTTCAACTGCATTTCCACCGTCCAGCCGTAGGTCTTGTCCTCCATATTCAGGGCCATTAAGGTGTCATACCTGATAGCCCTGAAAGGTCCAAGATCCGTGAATTTCGATCCGTATATCAACCTCATTAAGAACGTGGCCAATGCATTTCCATACCTTTGCTGGGGGGTCATTGCGCCCTTTTCGAGCAAAGCACTGGACCTGGCTCCCACCACAAAATCCACTTCTCCGTCCAGGATCGGTTTGATCACCTTGTGGAGGTCTTCCGGATAGTCCGAATAATCTCCGTCCATAAATACGACAATCGAAGGGGTTTTGGATTTGCCGGACACATAATTAATTCCTTTGAGGCAGGCATTCCCATAACCCATGTTTTCCTCAAAGAGCACAGTGGCCCCTGCCTCTTCGGCAACGGCAGCCGTATTGTCTGTAGAATGGTTGTTGACCACGATGATCTCCTCAACTACAGAGGGGATCTCGGCGATCACGCGGCCTATGGACTTACCTTCGTTATATGCGGGAATGATGACGACGATCTCTTTCATGGACAGGGTCTGGCAAAAGTACCTGGAAATTCAGGGGAGTAAAAATAGGTCAGCACTTTCATTTCCTGTTCACCAGCTCCATCAGGTTCACATCATTGCCCAACAGGACCTCAGTGGGATTGATCCTCCCTTTTTCCGGTCCGTTCTCCAGTTTGAGAACGCCCCTGGGGCAGACCGCGGCACAAATGCCGCATCCCACACAACTGGACCGGATGATATTTTCTCCTTTCTGGGCATAGGCGCGCACATCGATCCCCTGCTCACAATAGGTGGAGCAATTCCCGCAGGAGATGCACTGCCCTCCGTTGGTAGTGATCCGGAACCGCGATTTAAAGCGCTGAACAAACCCCAGGTAAGCTGCCAGGGGACAGCCGAAACGGCACCATACCCGGTTCCCGAAAATCGGGTAAAACCCTGTCCCGATCACCCCGGCAAATAGAGATCCGATAAAGAGGCTGTAGGCGTTTTGTACCCCCGAGGTCTTGATGCCGAGTACGGTCCCTGTCTCCGAAAAGAAACTGTAAAGAGTCATCAGAGTCATACCTACCGCGAATACCAGTACCCCGTGGACCAGCCACCGTTCTATCCTCCAGGACAAGAGGGTCTTACTGGAGTGTTGCCTGTAGGGATCACCCAGGGTCTCGGCAAGTCCGCCGCATCCACAAACCCAGGAACAGTACCAGCGTTTCCCGAAAAAGTAGACCATCACAGGTACGATCACTAAGGTGAGGACGATGCCCCAGACCAGGATAAATATGCCGATGCCCCCACTGTTGATCAGGGAACGCAGGTTCCACTGGAAGAAGAAGTCGTAATCGAGCGGAAAGGCATTTTTGAAGTCGTAGTAAGGCATCTGTAGCCGCACCATGATCTCCGGGATCAGGAAGGCAAAGACGATCTGAAAAAAGAGCACAGAGGTGGTCCGGATCATCTGGTAGCGGTTGTGCCTGTATTTGATATACATTCTAATACCCATCACCACCATGACCGTGCAATACATAAAACCGTAGACAAACCAGTGGCCGGCCGGGTTGCCGCTGAGCTTCTCGCTGATGGGGTCCATGAGGTAGGTCCAGTTAACTGCGTATTGTGGCCTGAAGTACAGGACGAGGTAGAAGGCGATGAGGTAGAAGAAGACTCCCCAGGCGATCCACCCGCGGTTGGTGGCATTCCGGTGGTAAATACCATTGTTCTTGATGCCTTTCGCACCCAGAAGCACTACATTGGGCAGGATGAACATCAGGGCTCCGAGGATCCCGAGGCCAAAAGTGGCCCACCACATAAGGCCCCTATTTTCGGCGATAAAACCGGTGCCAGCCCTTTTTCCGATTTCGGCGGCCATGTCCATGGCCTTGGTGTATATCACCTTGTCGTATTCCCTGTTCTTGCGATGGGCGGCATTTGCTTCGTCAAGGCTTTTTTCTATAACCGGGGAGAGCTCTATCATGCCCTGAAAGCTCCTGTCTGCCACATCTTCCTGCAGGGCCGCTGCGAACAATTCACTTTTTATTCCCTTCTGCTCAACCCATTGATCGATCTCGGATGAAGACAGGGAAAAGGTCCCCAAAAAGGGAAGAGCAGAAAAGATCGCGAGTCCGATCAGGAAGAGGATAAGTCCGGTATTTTTGATCGTTTTCATGGGCATCTAGCTTCCAGTAAAATTCAAGATTCGTTTCCAGCTTTTCTTCCTGGGCCTGATCTGTGTTCCGAAAGTGGCGTTAAAGGCAGAAACGATCTGTTCTTCGTACGGTCTGTAAAATTCCGGATCGAAGTTGGCGTCTTTCAGGTATTCCATCACATGGTCTATGCTCCTGCCTTCGGTCAGCCAGCGATCCACTACTTCGTGTCTCATCCTGATCCCGAAGGTGTTGATCCCCATGAATTTTCGATTTGTAGTATCAAAGGCTGCGGTGATACAGATCTTTTCCTCAGGATGTCGCCAGTGGAAATGCGTTTCCTCCTCCGGGCGCGAACGCTCACTACGGACCCATCCATAGGTCTGGTATTCGATATCGAAGAATTTAGCCGAATTGAACCAGTGCCCGGGGCTGTACTTCCTCCGATTACCACACACGGTCTGAGCTACGGTTTCCCCCATCATCCGTCCTGTGTACCAGACGGCCTCCACTGTCCTCCGCTGCCCAATCGCCTCCTCTTGTTCGGCGCAATCCCCGATGGCATAAATGTCTGGGATGTTGGTTTCCAGATACCGGTTCACCAGCACTCCTTTATTCAGGACTATTCCGGAATTTTTTAGAAAATCAATGTTCGGGCTTACCCCGGCGGTGAGTCCGACCAGGTTACAGGGGATGGTATCCCCCTTGTCCGTGATCACTGCCCTGGCCCTGCCGTTCTCGTCGGCCAGGATCTCCACCAGGTTAGTGCTCAGTCGCAGGTCCACATGGTGTTCCAGGATGTGTTCGTTGATCATCTGTGACTCCCCCTCCGGCAGTACGTTGTTCCAGAAACTGCTTTCCCGTACCAGGAAGGTCACAGGGATGTCGCGGCTCCTCAGCATCTCGGCAAGTTCAATTCCGATAAGTCCGCCTCCCACGATCACGGCCCTGTGGCAAGTCTCCTTGTCCGGGGCATCTCGCTCGAGCTGCTCGAGTTCCTGCCTGGAGTAAAGGCCCTGCACGCCTTTGAGGTCCTGGCCTGGCCAGCCGAACCTGTTAGGCCGGGAACCCGTGGCGATGATAAGCGTATCGTAGAGAATGGGCTGACCTTCCTTTAACAGCAGCCTCTTCTTCTGGTGGTCCACTTTTTCCACGTAATCATGGACCAGTTCGATCCTGTTCTTCTTCCAGAACCAATGCTCGTATGGCTGGGTATGTTCAAATTTCATATGCCCCATGTAAACATACATCAGGGCTGTTCGGGAAAAGAAGAACTCACTCTCAGAAGAAATGACGATGATGCGCTTATCTGACAATTTTCGGATGTGCCTTGCGGCTGTGATCCCGGAAATACCGTTTCCTATGATAGCGATCGTCTCTGTGGACATGTTCAGGTTTTGCTCTTCAGTCGGATTAAAGATAAGAACTTAACAATCCCCGGGTTTAAATGGGTTTTAAAAAATTGTAGCTTTGAGAGAAACCTGCACTTCTGATGAGACGGATTTTTCTCCTTATGATGGGCTTACTGCAAATATCCTGCAGCAGTCAGTTCGTGGGCAAGATCAATGGGGTGAGCTTTGTAGCGTCGAGGGACAGGGCTACGGAGGCACATATCGAACCCGTGAAAAAGATCCATGCGGGACATGCGGCCGTGATGCCTTTTGGTTTTATCCGGGAGGTGAACTCCCCCGAGATCATTTTTGATACGGACCGCCAATGGTTCGGGGAAACAAGGGTAGGAGCAAAGCAGTATATCGACCTGCTACACAGAAACGGGATCAGGGTGATGCTAAAACCACAGATCTGGATCTGGAGGGGTGTCTTTACCGGAGAACTGAGAATGGAAACGGAGGAAAACTGGCAGCTTCTCGAGGCAAGTTATGAGGATTTTATCCTGACCTATGCCTCCCTGGCTGAGGAGACCGGAGTGGAGATCTTTTGTATTGGTACGGAACTCCAAAGGTTTGTCAGTGCAAGGCCCGAATACTGGAAGGCCCTGATCGGGAAGATCCGGGAACGTTATTCGGGAAAACTGACCTATGCCGCCAACTGGGATGAATACGGGAGGACCCCTTTCTGGGCGACGCTTGATTATATAGGAATCGACGCATATTTTCCCTTATCGGAGACCCAGACCCCTTCCGTTGAGGAACTCAAGGAGGGATGGAAGCCGTGGAAAGAAAAGATCGCCTCATTTTCGGAAGCTGTCAATCGCCCGGTGCTCTTTACAGAATTCGGTTACAGAAGCATGGATTACACGGCCAAAAAACCCTGGCTGGTTACCAGGGGGGAGGAAAAAGTAAACCTGGTTGGGCAGGCCAATGCCAAAAAGGCCCTCTTTGAATCATTTTGGGAGGAAGACTGGTTCGCGGGCGGATTCGTATGGAAGTGGTTCACGAATCACGAGAGGTCCGGCGGCCCTGAGGACAACCGGTTCACCCCGCAGAACAAACCTGCCCAGGAGGTGATCAGCGCGTTCTATAAGCTCTACCAACAGGCTAATTCTCAATAAGACTTATCCGGTCTGTTTGATGTGCTTGTCGTAATAGGCGTACAGGACATCGGGCCCTTTTCCGCGGAAATACAGCCAATGAATACGGGCAAAATGATACT
>NZ_JBFGBM010000031.1:0-19009 GCF_041567615.1 Muriicola sp. | reverse complement strand
ATGCAAAGTTTATTCGTAGGGGCTGGGATACTGTTGGCCAACGCTTCTATTTTCCTGTTTCAGGATTGGTTTGGAGGAGGAGAGGAAATTTCTGGTGAAGTACCCAAATGGTTATACTACTCTTTCTTTATAGGTTCTTTTCTGTCTATAGCTACCATCCTGTGGTCGGTGTTAAAGACTCCGGAGATTCCTCCTTCAGACGAAGAATTGGCCGAAATCAACAGCCACAGGCAAATGTCTTTTTCAGCCCGGTTTAAATTGCCCTTCAAAGAGATCGCAGAAGCAGTAAAAGAGATGCCTAATTTTATGTGGCGACTCTCGGCGGTGTATCTTTTTCAATGGTATGCCCTGTTTATCTACTGGCAATTCATCACTCCGCTCTTCAGGGCCACGATGGGCTTTGACACTTCCCAGGCAGCTGCTCAGGCGGCTAAAATGAGCACTACCTACAACGTGGTGACCACAGTGGTGGCCTTAATCCTGGTTCCGTTGACCATGAGATTCGGGGGGAAGAAGATATACGCCATAAGCCTCCTCGGAACGGCGGTTGCCCTTTTCTCCATCCCAACTATCACAGATCCCGTATATGTGCTCTACCCCATGGTGTTTTTCGGCATAGGATGGGCAGCGATGATGGGAATCCCCTATAGCATGGTATCCAAAATTGTACCTCAGGAACGAAGAGGGGTATACATGGGGATCCTCAACATGATGATCGTGATCCCGATGGGGATACAGACCCTTACCTTTGGTCCCATCTTTAAAAATTTTCTAGGTGCAAACTCTGTGAATGCCATGTTTTTTGCCGGGACTTTCTTTGTAATAGCGGCTCTTCTCGCAACCCGACTGAGGGTCACTAAAGAGTACCAGTAAATCAGACATCGCTATAATTTTCCGAATACCCACTGCGGTGTCTTCAATTTAAATGACAAGGGTTTGAACGGTTTATTTTAAGGGGAAATACCCTTACATTTGCGAAAGACATTTACCATATGGGCAAAGATAAAAAGAGACGGGAAGCCCTTATTTACCATGCGAAACCCACGCCCGGTAAGATCAAGGTCGTCCCGACAAAACCATACGCCACACAGAGAGACCTGGCCCTGGCCTATTCCCCCGGGGTAGCGGAACCCTGTCTGGAAATAGCTAAGGATGTTGAAAATGTATACAAGTACACCGCCAAGGGAAACCTGGTAGCCGTGATCTCCAATGGCACGGCAGTGCTGGGGTTAGGAGATATTGGCCCTGAGGCTTCCAAACCCGTTATGGAAGGGAAATCCCTCCTGTTCAAGATCTTTGCGGATATCGATGGGATCGATATTGAAGTGGACACCAAGGACATCGATAAGTTCATCGAAACGGTCAAGGCTATTGCCCCCACCTTCGGGGGTATCAACCTGGAAGACATCAAGGCCCCCGAAGCCTTTGAAATTGAACGCCGGCTTAAGGAAGAACTCGATATACCCGTGATGCACGACGATCAGCACGGTACCGCGATCATTTCTGCGGCTGCTCTGCTCAATGCCCTCGAGCTGGCCAAAAAGAAGATAGAAGATGTGCGGATCGTGATAAGCGGTGCAGGTGCTGCCGCGATCTCCTGTACCAAACTATACAAGGCCCTGGGAGCCAAGGCCAGTAATATCATCATGTTAGACAGCAAGGGGGTCATCCGCAGGGACAGGGAAAACCTCTCTGAAGAGAAATTGGAGTTCTCCACGGAGCGCGACTTCCACGATCTCAAGGATTCCCTAAAAGATGCGGATGTGTTTATCGGACTTTCCATCGCCGATATCATGACTCCGGCCATGTTGAAATCCATGGCCGAGAATCCCATTGTTTTTGCCATGGCGAACCCGGATCCCGAGATCAAATACAGCCTTGCCGTAAAGACCCGGAAGGACGTGATCATGGCCACGGGAAGGTCGGACCATCCCAACCAGGTGAACAATGTGCTGGGCTTTCCCTTTATCTTTCGCGGGGCTCTCGACGTCAGGGCGACTAAGATCAATGAGGAGATGAAGATGGCCGCGGTAAAAGCCCTGGCCAAACTGGCCAAACAACCCGTCCCCGAACAGGTGAATATTGCCTATGGAGAGACCCGCCTTACTTTCGGACGTGATTATATCATCCCCAAACCCTTTGATCCCCGACTGATCTCAGAGATCCCCCCGGCCGTAGCCAAAGCTGCGATCGAGAGCGGGGTTGCGAAAATGCCCATCACAGACTGGGAGAAATACAGGGAGGATTTACTGCAACGCTCGGGGGATGACAACAAAGTCATGCGCCTCCTGATGAGTCGAGCCAAAAGCAACCCTAAACGAATTGTCTTTGCCGAGGCAGATCAGCTGGATGTTCTGAAAGCCGCACAGATCGCTTACGAAGAAGGGATCGCCACGCCCATTTTGCTGGGGAATACAGAGGTCATCAAGGAACTTAAAAAGGAACTGGAGTTCGATGCGGAGGTACCCATCATCGATCAGTACGGACAGAATTCCTACGAAAAACGCATGCATTATGCTCAGAAGTACTGGGAGGCCAGAAGGAGGAACGGGGCGACCCTTTACAGTGCAAAAAGCCGGATGAGGGAACGGAATTACTTCGGTTCCATGATGGTCCTGGAAGGAGATGCAGATGGTATGATCTCCGGGTATTCCCGATCCTATGCCACCTCCATCAAGCCTGTTTTTGAGGTGATAGGAAGGGCCTCTAATGTTTCGAAAGCCGCGACGGTCCATATCATGATCACCAGCAGGGGACCGATGTTCCTGGCCGATACCTCCATCAATATAGACCCTACCGCCGAAGAACTCGCGGAGATCGCCATCATGACAGCCAACCTGGCAAATGCTTTTGGTTTTGACCCGGTAATGGCACTGCTGTCCTACTCCAATTTCGGATCCTCCAACCATCCCCATTCCAGAAAGGTAAAAGAGGCGGTCAGGATCCTTCATGAGACCCATCCTGAACTTGTGGTAGACGGTGAGATCCAGACGGATTTTGCCCTCAACCGCGAGTTGCACGAAAGTCAGTTCCCTTTTTCAAAGCTGGCCGGAAAGAAGGTAAACACCCTTATCTTCCCAAACCTGGAAGCGGCTAATATCACTTACAAACTCCTCAAGGAACTAAACGCTGCCGATACCATCGGGCCGATCATGCTCGGATTGAAACGACCGGTACACATCCTCCAGCTGGGAGCCAGCGTGGAGGAAATGGTCAACATGACGGCCGTGGCCGTGATCGATGCCCAGGAAAGGGAGAAGCGAAGGAATGCGAAGAAAAAACAAAACAGGAAATGAGGTCAGAGCCCTCCTGCCTCAAGGAATAAACTATGATTACACACCTTCAGGGAAGACTTGTAGAAAAATACCCCACTCACGTAGTCATAGACTGCCAGGGCGTTGGGTATTTTGTGAACATTTCCTTGAACACCTTTTCCCAGTTGCCCGAGGGGGAGCATATCCGGCTGCTCACTCACCTGCAGGTGAAGGAGGATTCCCATACCCTTTTCGGCTTCATGGAAGCTTCTGAACGGGAGCTGTTCCGTTTGCTGATATCGGTTTCGGGAATAGGGACCAGCATTGCGAGGACCATGCTTTCTTCCATGGATCCCCGACAGATCATGGACGCCATTGTCCAGGGAAATGTACCCGTGATCCAGGGTATCAAGGGAATAGGTGCAAAGACCGCACAGAGGGTGATCCTGGACCTCAAGGACAAGATTTTAAAAATTCACGATCAGGACGAAGTTTACTCAAATTCAAACAATACAAAGAAAGATGAAGCGTTATCTGCTTTAGAGGTTCTTGGCTTTCCTAGAAAGCAGGCCGAAAAGGCAGTGGACAAAGTGATCAGCCAGGATGCTTCGCTTAGCGTAGAGAACATTATCAAACATGCGCTGAAAAATTTGTAAAAAGTTTGAAAACAGGGGCAAAGACTTTTCTTAAATTTTCATTTAAGCTTTTTTTCCTATCCTTCATTTTCCTTTGGGCGGGAACTGCCACGTCCCAGGAAACCGATGAACCGGCTGCCGATTCCGTTCAGACCGGGGTGGCCCTGGGGAAGATAAAGATGCCCAACCCCAAGAGCATTGTTTCCAAGTATACTTACGATCCCCAGCTAGATCGTTACATCTACACCGAGACCATAGGCGATTACGACATCGGCTATCCGGTGATCCTCACCCCCGCCCAGTATCTCGAGCTGGTGCGCAGGGAGAGTATGAAAAGCTATTTTAAGGACAAGATCGACGCCTTTACCGGAAAAAAAGAGGGCAGCGAGGAAGCCCGGCGCAACCTCCTCCCGAATTTTTATGTGAACAGCAATTTTTTCGAGTCCGTGTTCGGGGGAAATACGATAGAGGTGATCCCTCAGGGTTCCGTAGCCATGGACCTGGGTGTGATCTGGCAAAAGAATGACAACCCGGCCCTCTCTCCCAGGAACAGGACCAATCTTTCCTTCGATTTTGACCAGCGCATCAGCCTCAGCATGCTCGGCAAGGTGGGAGAACGCCTTCAGGTTACCGCTAATTACGATACGGAAGCTACCTTCGACTTTCAAAACCTAGTAAAACTGGATTACACCCCGACTGAGGATGATATCATCCAAAAGATCGAAGTGGGAAATGTCAACATGCCCCTGAACAGTTCCCTGATCACAGGCGCCCAGAGCCTGTTCGGGGTGAAAACCCAGTTGCAGTTTGGTAAGACCACGGTCACCGCGGTCTTTTCCGAGCAGCGTTCACAGAACAATACCGTAGTGGCTCAGGGAGGAGGAACGGTAAATGAATTTGAACTGACCGCCCTGGACTACGACGAAGACCGCCATTTCTTTCTCGCCCAGTACTTCAGAGACCAGTATGACCAGGCCCTGGCCAACTACCCGTTTATCCGCAGCCAGGTACAGATCACCCGCCTCGAGGTATGGGTGACCAACCGCAGTCAGCAAACCCTCAACGTCCGAAACGTCGTGGCCTTGCAGGACCTGGGGGAGGCCCTGGACGAGAAGACCCGGATCGGCAGACTCAATGGGGAACCTGCAGGCTTCTTCAATGTCTCGGCTACCAACCCGGAACTGCCCAGGAACGGTGCAAACGATTTCGACCCGGCTTTGATCGGGAGCGGGGGAGTCCTGACCAGGGATATTCGGGACATCGCGACCGTAGATAGTGGTTTTAATATTTCTACCGGCTACCAGATCAACCAGGGGTTTGATTACGCTATCCTGGAAAATGCGCGTAAGCTGGAACCCACCAGGGACTACCAGTTCAATTCCCAGCTGGGATACATTTCCCTGAACCAGCGCCTCAGCAATGACGAGGTCCTGGCGGTTGCCTTTCAGTACACCTTCAACGGGGAGGTCTACCAGGTCGGTGAATTCGCTAATGGCGGACTCGATGCGACCACTGTGTCTGGGGGCGTAACTCCGGAGATCACCAATAACACCCTGGTCCTGAAACTGCTCAAGAGCAATATCACCAATGTCAGCGATCCTATCTGGGACCTGATGATGAAGAATATTTACGCCACCGGCGCCTTCCAGTTGAGCGAGGAGGATTTTAAGCTGAATATCCTCTATTCTGACCCCACGCCCAGGAACTACATTACGCCTGTCGACCCCAATGCCGGCTGGCCTGATGCGCCCAAACCCCTGGAGGACCGCATCCTGCTGGATGTCTTTAATCTGGATCGCCTGAATGTGTACCGGGATGTGCAACCCGGCGGGGATGGATTCTTCGACTTTGTCCCCGGGATCACGGTCAACACTCAGGGAGGGCAGATCATCTTTACCAAGGTAGAACCATTCGGGGAGTACTTATTCAACCTGCTGGGAGGAGGAACCTATGATGTGGAAAATGACCAGGGATACAATGTGAACCAGCAGAAATACGTCTTTCGGAACATGTATGCCAATACAAAGGCAGCTTCCCTACAGGATGCGGAGAAGAACCGATTCCGGCTTAAAGGGCGTTATAAATCAGAGGGCAGCAACGGTATTCCTATTGGGGCTTTTAATGTGCCCAGAGGTTCTGTCCGGGTCACGGCCGGAGGAAGGCAATTGCAGGAAGGTATTGATTACACAGTGAATTACCAGGCCGGGACAGTACAGATCCTGGATCCAAGCCTACAGAATTCAGATACTCCCATCAACATCTCGGTGGAGAACAACGCAGTATTTGGCCAGCAGACACGTCGTTTTACGGGGGTGAACATAGAGCACCAGTTCAATGAGAAATTTGTCCTGGGAGGGACTCTCCTAAACCTGAATGAGCGACCCCTCACTCAAAAATCAAATTTCGGGATAGAGCCTGTAAACAATACCATCTTTGGTCTCAATGGAAATTTCTCGACAGAAGTTCCCTTCCTGACCCGCCTGGTCAATAAATTACCCAATATTGACACAGATGTACCTTCGAATATCTCCCTGAGGAGCGAGGTGGCCTATCTCATCCCGAATTCGCCTAAAAATGCTGATTTCAGGGGGGAGACTACCACGTATCTCGACGACTTTGAAGGGGCGCAGGCACTGATCGACATACGGGGTTCCCTGGGATGGACCCTGGCCAGTACGCCCCTGGAATTTTTGGACGAAGGGGAAACAGGCCTGGAGACCGGATACGAGAGAGCAAAGATGGCCTGGTACACCATAGACCCCATTTTCTTTACGAACCAGAGACCCCCGGGAATCTCGGACAACGACCTCTCTACCAATGAAACCCGGAGAGTGTTCATAGACGAGGTCTTCCCCCAGATCGACATCGCACAGGGGCAGACCACTGTACAGAATACACTGGATATAGCTTACTACCCCAACCAGAAGGGGCCTTACAATGCCAACCCCAATTTTGCCGGGGAGCAACCTACCGAGAAGTGGGCGGGGATCATGCGCTCCCTTAGCAGTACCAACTTCGAACAGTCGAATGTGGAATTCGTACAGTTCTGGGTCATGGACCCCTATGTGGATGGGATAGCCACCGGCCCGGGCGAACTGGTCATCAACCTGGGGAATATTTCGGAAGACATCCTCACCGACGGACGCAAGCAATATGAGAATGGCCTGCCCGGGGTAAACAGCAATGACTTGACGGCCAGCACCATCTGGGGCAGGGTCCCGGCGACCCAGTCACTCGTCTATGCCTTTGATGCCAACGAGACCAACAGGGCGCTCCAGGACCTCGGTTTTGACGGTCTTGACGATGCCCAGGAAGCGGCCCAGGGTTACAACGGGCCCGCCGAAGACCCTGCCCTCGATAACTACCAGTACTATCTCAACAGGGAAGGGGGCATTCTGGAGCGATATTTCGACTTCAATAACCCCCATGGCAACTCGCCGGTAGCAGTCAGCAATACGAACAGGGGATCTACTACCCTCCCGGACGTGGAGGATATCGACCGCGACCTGACGATGAATACGATCAACAGCTATTACGAGTACCGAATTCAGATAAAACCGAACACCACGGTCAACGATCTCTATGTCACAGACATTAAGGAAGGAGTTACTCCCAACCTGCCCAATGGTTCCCAACTGAACAGGCGGTGGATACAATACAAGATCCCCTTAAGTGATTTTACGAATGCCGTAGGCGGGATCTCCGATTTCAGGTCGATCAGCTTCATGCGGATGTACCTTACCGGCTTTACCGATAACGTGGTCCTGCGTTTTGCGACCCTGGACCTGGTGCGGGGCGATTGGAGGAATTACCTGAAAAGCCTTCAGACCAACGGAGACGATCCATCGGATGACGGTACGTTTGTAGATGTGAATACGGTCAACATCGAAGAGAACAATTCCCGTATCCCTATCCCCTATGTCCTGCCCCCTGGCGTCTTCAGGGAACAGTTGAACAACAACAATACCATCATCCGCCAGAACGAACAGTCGCTTTCCTTCCTGCTGGAAAACCTGGAACCTGAAGATTCCCGGGGAGTGTTCAAGAACGTAAATATGGACCTGAGGCAATATGAGCGCTTGAAAATGTTCATGCATGCCGAAAAGATCCTGGATTCGGACTACCTCGATGACGATGTTCCCCTCGTGGGCTTTTTGAGGATAGGTACGGATTTTTCTGAAAACTTTTACCAGATAGAGGTGCCCCTGCAATTCACACCTTTTGGTGCTTCCCAGGCAGAGGATATCTGGCCCGCCATCAACGAGCTCGACATTGCCCTTGACGACCTGAAGAAGGTAAAATCCCAGGGCATCGCCGATCAGACCCTGGGAGATATTAGCTATTACGAGATCATCGGTGGAACCGTGGTGCCCGTGACAGAATTTGCACCGAGAACCCCGGGACAGATCCGGATCGGGATCAGAGGTAATCCTTCCCTGGGAAGTATCCGAAGCATGATGGTGGGCGTGAAGAACATAGACAATGTACCTGCCCGGGGAGAGGTGTGGTTCAATGAACTCCGTCTGGCCGGACTGGACAACCAGGGCGGATGGGCAGCTATCGCCGCCTTTGATGGAAATATTGCCGATTTTGCCAATGTTTCCGCAACGGGAAGCAAAAGTACCTCGGGCTTTGGGGCGATAGACCAGATGCCCAACGAGAGGGCCAGGGAAGATGCGATTTCCTATGACGTGGTGACCAACGTAGAACTGGGTCAGCTCCTTCCGAAGAAATGGAACCTCCAGATCCCTTTTAATTATGGGATATCCGAGCAATTGATCACCCCTGAATTCGACCCGGTCTATGACGATCTCAAGCTCGAAGACCGGATTGCTGCAGCCAATACAGCTCAGGAAGCCGAGGAGATCCGGGAGCAGGCAGAGGATTACACCAAACGGACGAGCATCAACTTTATCGGTGTCAGGAAAAACAGAGGGGAGGAGGCCGAGGCGAATTTCTTCGATGTGGAGAACTTTACCTTTAACTATTCCTACAACGAAACCGAACATCGGGACTTTGAAGTGGCCAGCCTGAGGGATCAGAATGTGAGGGCCGGCTTTGTCTACAACCACAATTTCAGACCTGCAACCGTGGCCCCCTTCGCCAAGAAGGATTCGCTCTTTACGGGGAACTACTGGAAATGGCTCAAGGACCTCAACTTCAATCTGTTGCCCACGAGTATTTCCCTCCAATCAGATGTCAACAGGCAATTCAATCAGCAGCGTTTCAGGGATGTGCTCGAGCCAGGCGTAGAACGGCTCGAACTGCCCGTTTTGCAGCAGAGGAATTACCTGTTCAACTGGCAGTACGCCCTTAATTACAGCATCACCAGATCGCTCAGACTCAACCTCACAGCGTCTAATAACAACATCGTGAGGAATTATTTTGAGGAGGAAGGGAATCCCAATTCCCTGATCGATCAGCAGCTCAACATCTGGGACGGTTTCTTTGACATAGGGGAACCCAACCGCCATGCACAACAGATGCAGCTGAATTACGAGTTGCCCCTGAACAAGGTCCCTATCCTTGATTTTATCAATGCCCAGTACACCTATACCAGTAACTTCGACTGGCAGAGAGGGGGAGATGCCATCAGGGAAGTGACCGGAGAGGATATCAACACCGTTCAGAATGCCAATACGCATAACCTGACCGCCACCTTGAACATGCAGCGGTTTTACGACAAGATCGGACTCAAAAAGGAGACGGGAAAGACGTCTGTCACTGCTGTTAGGAGAGACAAGGCAGGCAACCTGCCCACGGGGGCACAGGCTGCATCCGCACCTAAGAAGACCAGCGGACTTTGGAATACGGCTGTGGATATTGTCACCATGGTAAAAAGACTGAACGTCAATTACAACGAAAACAACGGACAGGTCCTGCCGGGATATACTCAGTCCATCGGGTTTATCGGGACCACAAGGCCTTCCCTGGGCTTTGTGTTCGGCAGCCAGGCAGATGTGCGTTTCGAAGCCGCCCGTAACGGCTGGTTGACCGTCTTCCCGGAATTCAATCAGCAATTCATCAAAAGGACCAATAAACAATTAAATGTGACGGCCACCGCCCAGCCCGTTCAGGACCTCACCATTGACCTGGTGGCAGACAGGCAGTTCTCGAGCAGCCTGCAGGAAAATTTTAAAGTGCAGGACGGGGAGTACATCATACAGACCCCGAATACATTCGGAAACTTCAGTATCTCCACCATGATGCTGGGCACCTTTTTCTCTAAGAGCGATGAGTTCACTTCTGACAATTTTGAGACCTTTAAGGAGAACAGAATCGTCATTGCTAACCGAATTCTTTCTGACCGGAGCGGGGCCGACGAAGGTCTGGACGCAGACGGTTTCCCTCTCCGCTATGGGAAGACGAGCCAGGATGTCCTTTTGCCCGCCTTTTTTGCCGCCTATACAGGTCAGGACGTGAACAGGGTGAACCTCGATGCCTTCAGGGATATCCCCATCCCCAACTGGAATATCAAGTACACGGGGCTGATGCGCAACAAGTGGTTTAAGAAAAAGTTCAAGAGGTTCTCACTCAGCCATGGGTACAGGGCTGCTTACAGCATCAACAGTTTCCAGACCAACCTCGAACGGCAGAACGGGAGAATTGACCCCGAGACCCAGGACCTCCTCCCCGAGAACATCATCAACAACGTGGTCATGACAGATCAGTTCAATCCCCTGATGCGCGTCGACTTCGAAATGAAGAACTCCCTCAGCGTGGTGGCTGAGGTCAGGGCAGACAGGGCCCTGTCACTGAGTTTTGACAACAACCTGCTCACTGAGATCAACGGGAAGGAATACACCGTGGGACTGGGATACCGTTTCAAGGATGTCACCTTCGTGACCAATATTGGGGGAGAGAAACAAAGGCTTAAAGGAGATCTCAACCTCAAGGCAGACGTGAGCCTCAGGGACAACATCACCATCATCAGAAACCTGGACCTGGACAATAACCAGATCACCTCGGGTCAGAATTTATTGTCCATCAAATTCACAGCGGATTACGCCCTGACCAAGAGTCTGAATGCCCTCTTCTTCTACGACCATTCCTTTTCCCAGTTCGCTGTCTCCACAGCCTTTCCACAGACCACTATCAACACGGGCTTCACCCTGCGCTACAACTTCGGAAATTAAGGGGTTTTGTTTTTTGAAAACCAAGACAGAATCCGTTACATTTGCCTGCACAATTAATTTTCAGAAGATGAACATACCATCCGATTTGAAGTATACCAAGGATCATGAGTGGGTCCGGATTGAGGGGGATACCGCAACGGTAGGCATTACAGATTTTGCACAGAGTGAACTGGGCGACATCGTGTATGTGGAAGTGGAGACCCTGGATGAAACCCTTGATAAGGAAGAGGTATTCGGGACTGTGGAAGCCGTTAAGACAGTGTCTGATCTTTTCCTGCCTTTGAGCGGGGAGATCATCGCCTTTAACGAAGTTCTTGAGGATGAGCCTGAAAAGGTGAATACAGATCCCTACGGAGAAGGATGGATGATCAAGATCAAATTCAGTGATGCAGCCGAGATCGAAGAATTATTGAGCGATTCGGCTTACAAGGAGCTTGTGGGTGCCTAAGCGGAACCTCTTCGGTATTGCCTTTGTCTCCTGGATGGTGTTCATCACAGTTCTCAGCCTTGTTTCCTTTGATGACGATACCTCCCTGGATCTGGAAATCCCGTATTTCGATAAGATCGTACATTTTACCTTTTACTTTATAGCGGGTGCACTGGGGAGCCTTTTCTTACATTCCCTTCAAAGAGGGGCGAAAGCAGATAGCAGACGGCTTCTGAAATTCTTGCTCGGACTCATTGGGTATGGTATACTTATTGAGGTATTACAAGATAGTGTAACGACCTACAGGAGTGCCGAACTCCTGGATATCCTGGCGAATTCTGTCGGGGCGATCATCGGAATACTGTTTATCCGGACAGTGAACAGGAAAGGAGCCGTAGCGAATTGAAAAAAATTACGGTTTTTATAAATTAATGGTTAAATTAGCGAACCTGTAAATTTCAAAATATGGAACTGAAAAAGAATCCAAAAGCCGATTTAAGAAAGAACAGCGGACTCTATTTTGTCCTCGGGCTGGCTGTAGTGATGCTTTTGGTCTTCATTGCCTTTGAGTGGAAGACCTATGACAAGGCAGCGGACTACGATATCTCCCTGAATGTGGAGGACATGCTGGACGAGGAAGTTCCTATGACGGAACAGATCAAAACCCCTCCGCCACCACCGCCACCTGCGGCACCTGAGGTAATCGAGGTTGTGGAAGACGAGGAAGAAGTGGAAGAGACCATCATCGAGTCTACCGAGACCAGTCAGGAAGAAGAGATCATCGAAGTAGAGGACGTAGCCGTTGAAGAAGATGACATCGATGTAGATGTTCCCTTTGCGGTCATCGAAGACGTACCTGTGTTCCCCGGCTGTGAAGGAGCCAGTGATAAGAGGGCTTGTTTCAACGAGATGATGCAGAAGCACATCATCAAGAATTTCCGCTATCCCGAGATCGCCCAGGAGATGGGAGTACAGGGAAGGGTGAACGTGATGTTTACCATCCAGAAGGACGGTACCATCGGTAATATCCGCTACAGAGGTCCGGATAAGAACTTAGAGGCTGAGGCTCTCAGGATCATCGAAAAGCTTCCGAGGATGACTCCCGGCAAGCAAAGAGGAAGACCGGTAAGGGTGCCCTTCAGTATCCCGATCGTGTTTAAGCTTCAGTAAAAGAAAAGCATATTCAATTGAGAAAACCCTGACGACAGTCGGGGTTTTTTGTTTAATCCATCATCGTTTGGCACCTTTTAAAGACTCGAAATGCGCAGTGTGCTAACCAAATGAAATAGGGTATAAAGCCTTTGATCGGCAGGATTTTATGCTGAATCCTAAAGATAGTATAAAGCCCTTCATTTCGTTGCAAAAATATACCGCGGACCGTATCTTTGCAGCCTTATTAACATGTGGATGAAGTCGGCAGCAGGCACGGTAACCTCATATTCCTGGATATTGAATTTTTCTGACTTTAAGGAGATCACCAAAGCAAGGCTGGCCTTGAGTGTGGTCTTTTCCTCAATTGCCGGATATTTCCTCGGAGCTTATGAGATCGAGTGGACCTCTGTGGCTCTCCTGGCCGTGGGAGGCTATTGCATGGTCGGCGCCTCCAACGCGTATAACCAGGTCATTGAGAAAGACCTGGATGCGCGGATGTCCAGAACGAGAAACCGGCCGGTGCCCTCAGGACGCATGTCGACCCAAACGGCACTGACCATTGCCGTGACCATGACTATCCTGGGTGTGATCATCCTGTATATCCTGAACCCGAAGACGGCCATGTTCGGGGCCATCTCCATTTTTCTCTATACCAGCGTGTATACGCCTCTCAAGACCGTAACCCCACTGGCCGTATTTGTAGGCGCGATCCCCGGGGCGATTCCGTTTATGCTGGGATGGGTGGCGGCTACCAATGATTTCGGGATCGAACCCGGTACCTTGTTCATGATACAGTTCTTCTGGCAATTCCCCCATTTCTGGGCCCTGGCCTGGATGCTGGATGATGACTACAGGAAAGCCGGCTTTCGCTTGCTGCCTACGGGGGAAAAAGACAAGGGTACTGCGGTGCAGATCATCATGTACACGGTCTGGATGATCATCATCTCTGTGATCCCCTATTTCGGGATCACCGGACGCCTGCAACTCTCTCTGGCAGGAGGCATTGTCATCCTGCTTATGGGTCTTGCCATGCTGGGTTTTGCATTCCGCCTCTTCGAGAAAAGGGACAATGCCTCTGCAAGGAAACTCATGCTCGCAAGCGTCTCCTACATAAGTCTTATGCAACTGGTATACGTAGCTGATAAATTGATATCGTAATATGGATCTGACACAAGGAACACAAAAGCAGAAGAACGAAAGAGCCAGAAAAATGATGCTTTGGTTCGGGATCATCAGCCTTCTGATGGGATTCGCCGGGTGGACCAGTGCTTTTATCGTGAGCAGTTCCCGGGAAGACTGGCTGACCGACTTTAGCCTGCCCGCCGCTTTTTATTACAGTACGGCTGTGATCATACTCAGCAGTCTTACTTATATTCTCGCTCGTAAGTCCGTAAAAAAAGAGGACCAGAAGTCGGCCACCGCCTGGCTGGTGGGCACCCTGGTACTGGGGATTGTTTTTATCGTACTGCAATTTGCAGGTTTCAGCGAGATCATCGCACAGGGATATTATTTTACGGGCCCGACCAGCAACATCACCATGTCCTATATTTTCCTGATCGCTGCCGTGCACATCCTGCACGTGGTGGCCGGGATCATTTCTCTCCTGGTGGTCTTGTACCAGCAAATGAAAGGCAAGTACCACCCGGACGATATGCTGGGGATAGATCTGGGGGCTACATTCTGGCACTTCCTCGACCTATTATGGGTATACCTGGTACTCTTTTTCTATTTCTTTTAAATGAGGAAAAAAAAACACTCCCATTGCCATGGGATTCGCTTTTCTTTCCTGTAAAAAAATGTATTTTTGCTAAACTTATCTTAACAAGATCAATTTTATATGGATACGACGATCTCTACGGGAGCTGAAGAAGAAAGTGTATGGGGTGGTGGTAACCGTCCTTTGGGGGCGAGTTACGGTAAACTCATGATGTGGTTCTTTATCGTTTCTGACGCCCTTACCTTTTCGGGTTTCCTGGCTTCCTATGGTTTTTCCAGATTCAAGTTCATTGAGACCTGGCCTATAGCCGATGAGGTTTTCACCCACGTACCGTTCATACACGGGAATTTCCCCATGTATTACGTGGCCTTTATGACCTTTATCCTCATTATGTCTTCCGTGACGATGGTACTGGCTGTAGATGCGGGCCACAGGATGATAAAGAGCAAGGTGATCCTCTATATGTTCCTCACCATCATAGGCGGGGCGATATTCGTAGGCTCACAGGCATGGGAATGGGCTACTTTTATCAAAGGAGATTACGGAGCCCTTGAGACCAAGGGAGGGCGTATCCTCCAGTTTGTTCAGGCCGATACGGGGCAGCGCGCGGCTCTGGCCGACTTTGCGCAGGTGATCCCTTCAGAAAGGGAAACCCTTCAAAGGAACGACGGGGTATGGTTCTCCAGTGAATCTTCCCTGCCGAGTTATTCCCTGGAAGAAGTAAAACAGGGATTTTTATCCAATCCCAATATCCTCATCCGCACAGAGACGTTGAACGCCGAAGGGGAGAAGACCTTGCTGACCCGGGAAGAATCCCTGGCCAAGATCAAGGATGCCCAACTCGTAGTGGAGGGTGCCAACCTGATCCGAAATGAATACGGCAGCCGGCTCTTTGCAGACTTTTTCTTCTTTATCACTGGCTTCCACGGGTTCCACGTGTTCTCCGGGGTTGTGATCAACGTGATCATCTTCTTCAATATCATCCTGGGCACTTATGAGCGCAGGGGGCATTACGAGATGGTGGAGAAGGTAGGTTTGTACTGGCACTTTGTAGACCTTGTCTGGGTATTCGTATTTACCTTCTTTTACCTCGTTTAAACCATTAAAATACCAGAATAAAAAGCTTTTCGCATGGCACACGAACATAAACTAGCAATCTTCAGGGGAACACTGAAATTCAAGTCGAACACCCAAAAGATATGGGGTGTCTTGATCTTCCTTTCCGTGGTAACGACGGTTGAGGTGGCCCTGGGGATTACCAAACCGGAAGTGCTCACATCCAATACTCTCATCGGGATGAAGTTGCTCAACTGGATCTTTATCATCCTCACCCTGGTCAAGGCCTATTACATCGCCTGGGATTTCATGCACCTGAGGGATGAGAAGAGTTCTTTGAGAAGGGCGATCGTATGGACCCCGATCTTCCTGGTAAGCTACCTGATCTTTATCCTCCTTTTCGAGGCTGACTATATCTATAATGTCTTTAAGGACGGGTACATACAATGGAACTTCTAACATTGAATTAACAACTTAAAAAGACGGTATCACAACCGTCTTTTTTATTTTTGTAGGGCTTTAGAAGCGTTATGAAAAAGACCTTTGTCCTTCTTGTCCTGTTTGTACTTCCCCTGGTGGCCTATCTCTTTTTTGCTTCAGGGGTAAATAATTTTGGCCGCCTTCCCACCCTGACCGAAAAAGTATCCGATTTGGATGCCCTTGATACGGAAGTGAGGTTGCAGGACAAGATCACCATTCTGGGTTTCCTGGGGAGGGATGCTTCTCTGAGGAAAGGCAATGCGTTCAACCTCAACCAGAAGATTTACAAGCGCTTTTATGAATTCAATGATTTCCAGATGGTGATGGTTATGCCGATGGGGACAGAGGAGATAGCGGAGGAGATCAACAAGGAACTCAGTAACCTTACGAACACGTCTAATTGGAATTTCGTCTTTGCTGAGGACAGGGCGATTGAAGAACTTTTCGCCTCCCTGAAGACGGACCTGCAGCTCGATGAAGGCCTGGGAACTCCCTATGTCTTTATCATAGACAAGGACAGGAACCTCAGGGGGAGGAAAGACGATGAGGACGAAGGGACCAAATACGGGTTTAATACTACTTCTGTGGCGGAGCTGAACAACAAGATGGAGGACGACGTGAAGATCATCCTGGCCGAATATCGTCTCGCCCTTAAAAAGAACAACGCACAAAGGAAGAAGGGATGAAAAACAAGTACACTTACGTCTGGGTCTCCCTCGTGATTCTGGTCTTCGGTATCATTTTCATCCCGAGGATCATAGACCGGTTGACATCGGGAAGTGTAGTGGAGAACACACGAATGAACGTGGCTCAGGGTTCGGACAGGCCCCTGGAGTATATCACCCTGAACAAGAAAAAACGGCGTGTCCCTGAATTCAGTTTTCTCAACCAGGACAGCCTCCTGATCTCGAATGAAGATTACAAAGGCAAGGTCTACGTGGTGGAATTTTTCTTTACCACCTGCCCCACCATCTGCCCGATCATGAATCAGAACCTGGTGGAGATACAGGACGAATTCCGGGAATTCGAAAACTTCGGTATCGCCTCCTTTACCATCAATCCGGAGTACGACACTCCCATGGTTCTCAAAGCCTATGCGGAGAAGTATGGGATTACAGATATGGACTGGAACTTGCTGACCGGCAGCCAGGAGGAAGTGATGAAACTGGCCAATGAGGGCTTTAACATCTTCGCGGCAAATGACCCAAATGTCCCCGGCGGATTCGAGCATTCAGGTCTTTTTGCGCTGGTGGATAAAAATGGGTATATCCGATCCCGAAAAGACCCCTATGGCAATCCCATAGTGTATTACAGGGGAACGATCACGGAGACCCAGGGAGAGAATTTCGAAGGAGAACAGGAACAGATCAGTATTTTAAAAGAGGATATAAAAAAATTATTGCTAGAGTAACATGAGTACAATGACATTATCAGAAAAACAGGTAAACAGGGGAATCACGGTAATCTCAATCCTTATCCCCATCGTAGTTGCTGTATTGTTTGGTGTAAGACTGCCTGATGTGGAACCCCTGAATTTCCTGCCCCCCATTTATGCCGGTATCAATGGACTTACGGCAGTCCTCCTCCTTTTGGCAGTATGGGCTATTAAGAACGGGAAGCGGCAATTGCACCAGCGACTCATGACCACCTGTATAGCCTTATCCCTGGTTTTTTTAGTGATGTACGTGGCCTATCATATGACCTCTGACAGTACACCCTTTGGAGGGGAAGGCTGGATAAAATACCTGTACTATTTTATCCTGATCTCCCATATCCTGCTTTCCATAGCGATCATTCCGCTGGTCCTTCATACTTATGCCAGGGCCTACATGAAAAATTTTGAAAAGCACAGAAAACTGGCCAGGATCACGTTCCCCGTGTGGTTGTACGTAGCCGTTACCGGGGTTATTGTATATTTGATGATCTCCCCCTATTATACCTGATGACCGTTTGAACCCATGAGATTGCTCCTAAAAAATCCCCTTAAGACTCTGCCTGTCTTTCTTCTGCTGGCAGCTCTGGCATTTCCGGGAACCGCTGAGGCCCAGTGTGCCATGTGCCGGGCAGTGCTGGAGAGCGAAGGAAATACTTCGGTAGCCGAGGGCATCAACAATGGGATAGTATACCTGATGGCCATACCCTATATCCTGATCGGAGCCCTGTTTTTCTTTATCTATCGGAAGATAAGGTCCTGATCTCCTCTGAATTTTAACATTCATTTAGTGTAACTTCTTGTAACAAATCGGACCTTGGAGAGTCTCTTTAATATCCCGGGATTCCTAACACTAACCCAATGTTCGATCTGGAGAGATGGCAAGAGATCTTCGATACCATCCGTAAAAACAAACTGCGCACCTTTCTCACCGGCGTTTCCGTGGCCTCGGGGATCTTTATTCTTGTGATCCTGCTCGGCTTCGGCCAGGGCATGCAAAATGGGATCAGCTATGAATTTGAACAGGATGCGACGACCATAGTAGAGGTCTGGCCCGGGGTAACCTCAAAGGAGTACAAAGGGCTGAATCCCGGGCGCAGTATACAGCTTCGCAATGACAATTACGAGACCGCTAATTCCCTTTTCGGGGAGGAGATCGAATATAAATCGCCCCTGATCTTTGTCAGGAATGTCAGTGTAAACTATGGCAAAGAAGCCCTGGTGTATGGTGTAAGAGGGATCTCCTATGACTATACTTTTATAGACAATGCCCGCCTGCACGAGGGTCGGTTCCTGAATTACCAGGACATCATTTCTACCGGGAAGGTAGCCCTGATCGGCAAGAAGATCAAGGACGATGTATTCCAGGATGTCGAGTCGCCTTTAGGGGAGTTCATCAATATTTCCGGTGTCCTTTTTAAGATTGTAGGGGTTTTTGATGAGCGGGAAGAACGGGAAGAGGAGAGGATCTATATCCCGGTTACCACCGCACAAAAAGTGTTCAATGGCGGAGACAGGATCAGCAATATTTCCTATACTCTCCCGAAGGTTGAAAATTTTGACCAGGCCGTAGCACAGGCCGTCACCTTTAAGGAAAATCTCCGGTCCTATCTTCAACAGGCCCACACGGTGGCCCCCGATGATACCAGTGCCATACAGGTCTGGAGTGCTCTTGAGGAGGCCAAACGCTATTTCAGCCTTATCGGCAATATCAAGTTCT
>NZ_JBFGBM010000030.1:0-19627 GCF_041567615.1 Muriicola sp. | reverse complement strand
AGGCGTGTACGGGCCCGTCATTGATCATCAGGAAATCTGCCGCCAGGAGCTCCCTGTATTGCTTCACTGCTTTTGGGAGGGGCTTACTGCTCTTTTCTTCTTCTCCATCAAGGATGACCTTGATGTTGAAGGGAATGGCCTTGTTCTCCTTCCTCAACAGGTCGATGGCATTGAGGAACATGACGATAGGTCCCTTATCATCTGAAGTAGACCTGCCAAAAAGCCGCCACTCGTAGTCGATATCATCATTGAGTTCATCAAAAGACCTTTCGGTAAAGGTTCCGTTTTCCGGGGCTTTCAATACGACCTTATAAGGATTGCTTTGATCCCATTTGGAAGGATCGACCGATTGCCCGTCAAAATGCATATAAAGAAGTACGGTGGGTTTGTCGTCTTCCATGGGCAGGGCTGCAAAGAAAAGGGGCCTTCCTTCTGTGGGGAGGACCGAGGTATTAAATCCCCTGTCATTGAACTCTCGTGTCAGCCAGCTGATGTTCCGGTTGATATCCGCTGCGTCAAGGGCGTCGTTGGGGATGCCCACGAACTGTACGAGTTCGTCAATGGCGTGGCGAACCTGCGACTTCAGGGTTGCTTCATCCTGGGCAAAACCCATCAATCCAAAAAACAGGCAAAACAGGATTCCAAACGATCGTTTCATGTGTCAGTGGTTTAGTATTTAAAAGTACATTTTTGCTCCTTCTTCACAAGCACTTTTCCTTTAGAATTCAGGACCGGGATCTGATGGATCGTATAAAGGGTGCGATTCCCGCCTTGCCTTCCCTGGTCAGCATCTTGATAAAGGCAGAGCCGATGATCGCCCCTTTGGCAAGGTGGGTGGCCTGGGAAAAAGTGTTTGCATTGCTGATCCCAAAACCTACGATGCAGGGGTTCTTCAATCCCATGGCGTGGATCCGCTCAAAATAAGCCTGTTGTTCCTCCCCGAACCCTTCCCTGGCCCCTGTTGTACTCGCTGAACTGACCATGTAGATAAAACCGTCTGAACCCTGATCAATTTTTCGGATGCGTTCTTCTCCGGTCTGAGGGGTAATGAGGAATATATTGAGCAGGCCATTCGCCTTAAACAGCTCCTTGTATTCCTCTTGATACACATCGAGGGGAAGGTCGGGTAGTATGAGGCCGTCAATCCCTATTTCCCGGCACCTGTTGCAGAAGGCTTCCACCCCGTACTGCAGGACGGGGTTGAAGTACCCCATGATGATCAGGGGTACCTGTATCTTATCGCGTATCCCTTCCAGTTGCCGGAACAGCAATTCCGTGTGCATCCCGTTCTTCAGTGCGGCTGTCGAACTTTCCTGAATGGTCGGGCCATCTGCAAGGGGGTCGCTGAAGGGCAGGCCGATCTCGATCATGTCTACCCCTTCCTGTTCCAAAGCCTGGAGGATGGGAACGGTATCTTCCAGTTCCGGATATCCCGCCGTGAAATATATGGACAGCAGCTTGTGTCCCGTCTGCATTTTTTCCTGAATTCTGTTCATATCGTCTTCCTGAGAATTTACAATTTAAAATAGTCGATATAGGTCTGCAGGTCCTTGTCGCCCCTGCCCGACAGATTGATGACCACGATATCCTCAGGCTTGAATTTCCTGTAGTCAAAGATGGCAAAGGCATGGGAGGTTTCGATGGCTGGAATGATCCCTTCGAGCTGGGAGACCATGAGTCCGGCAGCCATCGCCTCGTCGTCCGTGATGGGGATGAAGTCTGCCCGGCCCGATTTAAATAAATGAGCGTGCATGGGCCCAACTCCGGGATAATCGAGTCCGGCTGAAATGGAGTACGGTTCCGTGATCTGCCCATCCCCCGTCTGCATCAGCAACGTCTTGCTGCCATGGATGATCCCTACCTTACCCAGGGCTGAGGTAGCAGCACTCTCCCCCGAGTCCACTCCTTTTCCTGCTGCTTCTACAGCGATGATCCCTACGTTCTCATTGTCGAGGTAGTGGTAATAGGTCCCGGCGGCATTGCTCCCGCCCCCTACACAGGCCACCACGTAATCCGGATCTTCCCTGCCTTCTTTTTCTTTTAACTGCCATTTGATCTCCTCGGAGATCACCGCCTGGAAACGAGCCACCATGTCGGGGTAGGGGTGTGGCCCTACTACGGAACCTATGATATAATGGGTGTCTACGGGGTTGTTGATCCAGTCTCGTATGGCTTCATTCGTCGCGTCCTTAAGGGTGCGGCTTCCGGATTTTGCAGGTCTGACCTCTGCTCCCAGCATTTTCATCCGGGCTACGTTTGGTGCCTGGCGGGCGATATCCACCTCTCCCATATACACGATACATTCCATGCCCATCAGGGCGCATACCGTTGCTGTGGCCACCCCGTGCTGCCCGGCACCTGTCTCTGCGATGATCCGGTGCTTGCCCAGTTTTTTCGCCATCAGGATCTGTCCTATGGTGTTGTTGACCTTGTGGGCACCCGTATGACAAAGGTCTTCCCGTTTCAGGTAGATCCTGGTGTTGAATTTTTCCGATAGCCTTTTGGCGAAATACAGGGGGGTGGGCCTTCCTACATAATCCCTCAGGAGTAGACGGAATTCCTCCTGGAACCCGGGTTCCTCCATGATACGGAGGTAGTTTTGCCGAAGTTCTTCGGTGTTGGGATAGAGCATTTCCGGGATAAAGGCTCCGCCGAATTCCCCGTAATACCCCTTTTCATCTGCCTGGTACCTGTTCATTTTCATAGTCGTATTTTTTCTATAAATGTTTGGAGCTGACCGGGGTCCTTGAGGCCCGGCTGCATCTCAAAAGCGCTGTTCACATCGATGGCATGGCACTTCTTCGCCAGGGAGGTCCCCATGAAATTCCGGAGATTTTCCACCTCGGCAATTCCAATTCCTCCGCTGAGGAAAAAAGGAGTTTGGAGGTCGTAGCCCTCCAGGAGTTTCCAGTCGAAGGCGAATCCGTTTCCACCAGGGAGCGGACCCTTGCTGTCGAAGAGGAAATAGTCGACCTTTCCCTCGTAGGGATGTAAGTCCCCAAAGGAAAAAGACTGCCCGACGGCTATGGCTTTGACGATCTCAATCTTTCTTTCCGGCCCGGCCAACCTTTTGAGTTCCTGCCGAAGGGAGGTGCAATACTCAGGGGGCTCCCCGCCGTGCAATTGCACCAGGTTGAGATTTAAGTCCTTCACTTTCTCCAGGATAAAGGAGATCGAGGCGTCCACAAAGACCCCTACCTTCCCGATGGGTTCCGGAAGTTCAGGGATAGGCCCCGTGAAATACCGGGAAGAGGGTTCCCAGAAAATAAAGCCCATATAGTCGGGCATCAGTTGGGACACCTGCTCCATATTCTCCGGGTACTTCATACCGCACACCTTGATCCTCATGATTCCAGGGTTTTAATAAATTCTGCAGCCCTGGCCCCGGGATCCTGGGACGTCATAAAGTGTTCCCCTATCAGGAAGCCCCTGAACCCGTGTTCCCTTAAGTCTTTGATTGCCTCTGTACGCGATATCCCGCTCTCCGAGACCTTGACGACCTCATCGGGGATGTTGGGTCCGATCCTTTTGCTGTTCTCCAAAGAAACCTCAAAGGTCTTCAGGTTCCGGTTATTGACCCCTACCATCTGAATTCCCGGGATGAATGCCCTGTCCAGTTCTTCCTCATCGTGTACCTCGAGCAGGATCTCCATGCCCAGGCTATGAGCCAGGCGGGTGAAATCCCTTACCTGTTCTGGCTCCAGGATGGAGGCGATCAGCAGGATCACGTCTGCCCCATGAGCCCTGGCTTCCAGGATCTGGTACTCGTCAATAATGAATTCCTTGCGCAGGAGGGGAAAACGGGTGGCAGCCCTGGCCATTACCAGGTCTTCCAGGCTTCCGCCGAAGAAATGCGTATTTGTGAGGACAGACATACCGCAGGCACCGGCCCTCTCATATCCTTTGGCAACCTGGTCTACCGGACTGTGCTGGTTGATCCTGGGCAGGGAAGGAGACCTCCTTTTGAATTCGGAAATGATCCCGCTTTTACTGTTTTTCAAAGCGGCAGAAAGCGATTTTACAGGGCTTCCAAAAAGGGGAGACCTCTCAAATTGATCTTGCGGGAAGAGGGTCTTTTTAAGGGCGATCTCCTGGGCCTTTTGCTGTACTATTTTTTGAAGGATATCCATGATCAGCTGATTTCTTGCAGGGTTTTAAAGGCTTTTAACGCCTCACCCCTCATCAGGGATTCTCTGGCGATCTCAAATCCCTCCCTGGGGGAGATGTCCCTGACGGTGGCAATGGCAATTCCCGCATTGGCGCAGACCACACTGTTCTGCGCCTCCGTTCCTTTTCCCTGAAGGACGTCCATGAAGATCTGAGCGGAAGCTTCTATGGAATTCCCGCCGGTGATCTCTTCCTGACGTATTTGTTTTATCCCGAAATCATCCGGCAACAGCATGGATTCCGAGGTATGTGAGATGGTCTTGGTGCGCCCGGTGAGAGAGATCTCGTCATATCCGTCGAGGGCGTGCAGGATGGTGTATTTCTTGTCTGTGTTCTGGTAGAGGTAGCCGTACATCCGGGCCAGTTCGAGGTTGAATACGCCCACGATCTGGTTTTTTGGGAAGGCGGGGTTTACCATGGGTCCAAGCATGTTAAAAAAGGTCTTTACTCCCAGTTCTCGCCGGATAGGGGCTACGTTTTTCATGGCGGGGTGGAACAGGGGTGCGTGCAGGATGCAGATCCCTGCAGTATCGATGCACTTTTTGAGATAGCCTTCCTCGTTGCTAAACCTGATACCCAGGAATTCCAGGACGTTGCTGCTCCCACAGGTGGAGGATACTCCGTAGTTCCCGTGCTTGGTGACCGGTATTCCGGCCCCCGCCGTCACGAAGGACGCCAGGGTGGAGATGTTGAAGGTGTCTTTTCCGTCTCCGCCCGTTCCGCAGAGGTCCACGGGATCGTATGCAGCCAGGTCCACCGCCAGGCAAAGTTCCAGAAGAGCATCCCTGAAACCTTCCAGTTCCTCTATGGTCACGCTCCTCATCATGTACACGGTCAGGAAGGCGGCTGTCTGGGACGTATTGTATTCACCTCTGGCCATCCTGATCAGGATGTTTCTGGCATCTTCCCTGCTCAGGACTTCGTGGTTGATCAGCCGGTTCAATGTTTCTTTCATGGTCTCTTCTGTATCCAGTTCTCGATTATCTTTTTTCCTTCCGGGGTGAGGACGGACTCGGGATGGAACTGTACCCCACTTACATCAAAATCCCGGTGCCTTAGTGACATAAGCTGGCCGTTCCCGTCAAAGGAGGTAGCGATGAGTTCTTCAGGCAGATCCGGGTCGACTACCCAGGAATGGTAGCGTCCTACCGAGATCCTCCGCGGCAGGCCCGAAAACAAAATGTCGTCCTTCACGATATCTATTTCAGTGGCTATACCGTGATATACCTCAGGGAGGTTGATCAGCCGCCCTCCGAATACCTCTCCGATCGCCTGTTGTCCCAGGCAGACCCCAAAAATACTCCGCGTAGGGGCAAAGGCGGATATGATCTCCTTCAGTAGGCCTGCCTCATCCGGGATACCCGGTCCGGGACTCAGCACGATCTTCTGATAGGGTTCCACATCCTGTAAGGTGAGTTTATCGTTCCTTTTCACGGTTACCTCACATCCCAGTTCCTCCAGGTAATGTACCAGGTTAAAGGTGAAACTGTCGTAATTATCGATCATCAATACCTTCATCATCTACAGTTCTTCAGCGATTTCCAGTGCTTTGTTAAGGGCACCGAGTTTGTTGTAGGTTTCCTGCAATTCATTTTCCGGATCGGAAGCTGCTACCAGTCCGGCTCCGGCCTGGTAGTAGAGTGTATGATCCTTGCTCAGGAAGGTCCTGATCATGATGGCGTGGTTGAAGTTCCCGTGGAAATCCATAAAGCCGATCGCTCCCCCGTAGTACCCCCGGTTCGTCGGTTCATACTCCTCGATCAGCTGCATGGCCCTGTGTTTGGGAGCCCCACTCAATGTACCCGCGGGGAAGGTGTCTGCAACTACCTTGAGGGTGTCAATATCCTTCTTTTTCATGGCACTGACCTTGGAGACCAGGTGGATCACATGCGAAAAGTATTGCACTTCCCGGTAGTTCTCAACCTTTACGCGGGTGCCGTTCCTGCTGAGGTCGTTCCGTGCCAGGTCTACCAGCATCACGTGCTCACTGTTCTCCTTGGCATCCTCGGAGAGCTTTTTGGCCAGCACGGCATCCTCTTCGTCATTCCCCGTCCTTTTGAAAGTTCCTGCAATAGGGTGTATCTCGGCCTTTCCGTCCTTGACGATCAGCTGGGCCTCCGGGGAACTCCCGAAGATCTTAAAGTCCCCATAGTCGAAATAAAAGAGGTAAGGAGAGGGGTTGATAGAACGCAGGGCCCGGTAGACGTTAAAATCATCCCCTTTGAACTTCTGGGAAAACCTGCGGGAGAGAACGAGCTGGAAAACATCTCCGCGGTGGCAGTGTTCCTTGGCCTTGCCCACGAATTCTTTGTAGGCCTCATCGGCCAGGTTGGTTTGCCTGTTACCCGACTTGGCAAAGGTGTAGGAAGCGAAATTCCGGGCATTGAGCAATTGCTCTATCCGCTCGATATTGTTATCCTGTTCATAGCAGTGCGCAAAGATATAGGCCTCATTCTTAAAGTGGTTGATGGCGATGATGTTCTGGTACACGGCATAAAAGACATCGGGTATAGGAATACGTCCTTCCTTCTCCCGAATCTCCAGATCCTCAAAATAGCGGACGGCGTCATAGGCCATATATCCAAAGAGGCCATTATGGATGAATTTGAAATCCTGAGGATCGACTTCGAACTGGGACGCAAAATTATGTATGGTATGGGCTACATCCGAAGTGGCATCGATCTTTCTTTCCCGTACTTTCCCATCCGGAAATGATTCCGTGATTCGCTCATCTTCCACTGTGATGGAAGCGATAGGATTGCAGCAGATATAGGAGAAGGTGTTGTCGTTGGCCCTGTAATCGCTGCTCTCCAAAAGAATGCTATTTGGAAAGGTATCGCGGATCTTCAGGTACACGCTCACCGGGGTGATGGTATCCGCCAGGATCTTTTTGTAGTGGGTCTGGAGTTTATACGCCATTTATGTTATGGATTACTTTGGTGTTCACAGGTCCTTTAAGAAAGCAAAAAGGCTTGTCGTGACAGACAAGCCTTTTCGTACAGTAGTACTTCAATGTGCTTCGCTCACGACATCAGACGTAAGTTTTTCCACCACCAAGTATGTACTGCAATTCTTTTCATATTGCCAAATATAGAAAGGAATACCATAATATTCAAAACAAGGAGGACAATCTTGCAAAAAATGTTCTCCATCTAAAAACGCCCTCAGTATTTCAGAGGCATTCTTTCCGACCTGTAAAGGATATCCGTCTGTCCCCAGGAAGGGGTTTTATTCCCATTTACACTCTTCATATAAACGGTAGCTTCAAACACTTCCTTCTTGCTTTCCCTGTCTACCTCCACGATCTTACCGGCCAGCCTTCCTTTCTGCTTGGTATAGCCTGAGGTGACCAGCACCGTATTGGTCTCAGGCAGAAAATCCACATCACTGACGATGGTAGAAAAGAATTCCGTTCCCCTTTCCTTTCCGTACTGCCAGAGTTGTTCCACCGTCTTCTTTTCCTCATCGATCCTGTATTCCACAGCCCGGGAATACTGCACCTGTGCATCGTAATTGCGATAGGTGCCGTTATCGAACACGAGCAAGGTGCCATCGGGCATTAGTTTGGGAGCGTGCGGCCCCCAGGTGAAGTCGAATGTATCAGCACTTTCCGTACCCATCTGCACAGCATCCGAAAAAGGCTTACCGGTGCTGTCGACGGCAGTGAGGAGGAAGGGAGCGGTCTCAAACCCGTCTCCATTTCTGCCGGAAGGCCCCCAGTTTTTTTTCGGCGCCAGGATCCATTCCAGTTCGTTGTTCCAGGAGATCTTGAAAAGGCCCTGGTTTTTCCCGGATACGATGATGGAGTTGTCGCGCTCATCGAAGGCGAGTCCGTTCATGTGCAACCAGTCTCCGGGTCGAAAGAAATTCAGGTCCTTGCGGCTCACGTCCATTACATGGGCCACGTCCCATTCTCGGACCATCCTGGACTGTTTCCTGTCGAAGAGGATGATGAAGTCGCTGTCGGATTCCACGAAATTCCCATCGAGCTTGATGAAATTATTGCGCTTGCCCACGCAGATCAGCAGGTTGCCGTCCGGGAGTTCCACAACATCGTGGTGCATTCCGTAATTGTTGTTGATGGAGATCTCGTTGACGATCTTACCGAGCATGTCGAACTCGTAGATCACGTGACGGCTGACCATCAAAAGGGTTCCATCGCGTAGCCTTTGGAAGGGAGCTACCATTTTACCTGCAAAACTGAGGTCGAGGTACCATCTGATGTTTCCCTCGTCATCAAAAATGAAGGGGGTCGAACGGAACGTGCCACGGTTGGCCAGGTGCAGATCACAGCCGTGCATGCCCTCGGCCATTTTGCTTCTGTCCACAGTGTTGACCACGACATGGGGAAAGATCGATGGGAGTTTACCGGTACGGATCTCGAGGGTATCCCTGACTTCCCCTCCGGCATAGGTGAGGGTGACCGCTACTCTGTTTTCCAGGTCGGGGTAAAGACCGACCACCGGTATCTCCAGTTCTTTGCCTTCTTGTTCGAAATGCTGTTCCACGGGAATGCTCCCTAAAACTTTTACGGAGGCTTTGACTGGCTGTTCGGCCTCAATGTGCAGCATAGCCGTCAGAGGGGCGATGTTGTTAGGGTTGAGGGCAGGCTCGATAGAATAATCAAAGCCTGAACTGCAACTGTTCATCAGGATCATGCAGGCGGGGCAGAGGATGTAAATCAGGATACTGCGGAGACGGGTCATGGAATAAAATTTTGCCCAAAAATAGAATTTTAGGCTCAAATACGCGACATGGGTTTGGGAAACAAAAAAACCTGCACAAAGCTGTACAGGTTTTTAAAAGATTAGGTCAGACTCTTAGAACTGAAGGTCTACCACGAGGTCAAATTCGTCGTAGATGGTCTTGTCGCCCAGGTTGTCAAAGAAACTCCCAGATCCATAACGGACATTGTACTCGGCCCTGTCGATCTTGGCAGTTGCAGTAGCCTTGTTCCCGTAAATGGAGACATCGAAGGTGATCGGCTTGGTGATTCCCTTGATGGTAAGGTCGCCTGTTACCTCGTAAGAGTTCTTTCCTGTAGATTTCACGTCTGTGAATACCAGGGTAGAGGTTGGGTGATTAGCTACACCAAAGAAATCGTCGGATTTCAGGTGTCCTTCCAGTTTTTCTTTGTACTCTCCTTCCAGGTCAGTGGAGATCAGGCTGGTCATGTCTACGGTGAAGTTTCCGCCTACCAGGCTGGTTCCATCGAACATCAGGTTGCCTTCGGTGAGTTGTACCAGTCCGGTGTGGGAACCTGTAACCTTGTAGGCCTTCCACATCACTGAGCTGGCATCTGTTTTAACGGCTTTGGTTACGACTTCAGTAGGCTCTGTTGCTGCAGAAGCAAAACTACCGAAAACGACGGCCATGGTGATACTGAGAATTGTTTTTTTCATGTTTTTAATTTTTAAGGATTAGATACTAGTTGTGAGAATTATATATGGGTAAATAAACTTTCTTTGGGTCTTCTGACCTTTTTGAAATGCTGGGTCTCGTCTTCTTCGGATCGGTAGCCCAGGGCCACGACCACGGAGGTGGTAAGGTCCTTTGCATCGAGTTTCAGGATACGGTCGTAGGCTTCCGCTTCAAAACCTTCCATAGGGCAGGAATCGATCTCCATGACCCCGGCAGCAGAGAGCAGATTGCCCACCGCCAGGTAGGTCTGCTTTGCGGCCCAGGACTCTTTTGCCTCTTCCGGGAGGGGAACCAATTTTGATTTCATGAAATCTCCGTAGGCCTTCAAACCTTCCTGGGGGATCTCACGGACGTTGCTGACTTCGGTCAGGTAACTGTCTATCAACTCCGGCCCAAAGGTCTTTTTGTTGGCGAAGACAAACAGGTGAGAAGCATCTGTGATCTGAGCCTGCCCCCAGGATACTTCTTTGAGTTGAGTTCTGATTTCCGGGTCCGTAACCACAAAGACGTGGTAAGGCTGGAGCCCGAAGGAGGAAGCGCTCAGTCGGGTCGCTTCGAGAAGCAGGTTGAGATCTCTTTCAGAGATTTTTTTATCAGTTTCGAATTTTTTGGTGGCGTATCGCCAGTTCAGACTTTCTAAATAGGAATGCATAATGAGTTTAAAATTTATCTAAGAGTTCATTCAATTGTGCTAGTTCTGATTCGCTGAGTCCGGATACCAGTTCAGCTTCCGTAGTGCTCATCACCTTATCCATTTGTTTCAGCAGTTCAAGGCCTTCTTCGGTGATGGTGATCTCGATTTTTCTGCGATTGGTTTCGCAAACCGAACGATCCACCATTCCTTTGGCCAGCAATTTGTCCACCAGACGGGTCGTGTTGCTCATCTTGGAGACCATGCGCTCGTTAAGAGTAGAGAGGTTGGCAGGACGTTCACCCTGACCCCTGAGTATCCGCAGGACGTTGAATTGCTGAAGCGACACCCCGTAAGGCTTTAAGGCCCATGTGATCCTCTCTATGACTTTGTTGTTGACAAGCATCAGATGGATCAGGGTCCTGCTGGGCAGGGGAATCCTTTTTTGGGTTTTTATGATTTCTTCAACATTCATGTAACTACAACAATTGTATATACAAATGTAAAGAAATATTTGATTACACATGGGACTCTTGTGATAAATATCTGTTAAAGTTTTTTCATCCTGTAAACAGACTCCCGGTGAAACTCCGATATACTTTATCCGGATTTATAAGGAAGTATTCTTATTTTTACCGTCAAAATTTTGGATATGGCTGATCTCACGCAGGAAGAATGGGCGAAGTTGTCCTCTGAAGATCCCAATGGGGTTGTTCTGGACGTACGAACTCCGGAAGAGGTAGAAGAAGGAATCATTGGCGATGCCATGAATATCGACATCTACACAGGTCAGGCTTTTGTCGACGCCCTGGAAAAGCTGGACAAGAGCAAGAATTATTATGTGTACTGTCGGTCCGGTAACCGCAGCGGACAGGCCTGTGCCATCCTCAACAGCCTTGGCTTTCCCAACGCCTACAATCTGAAGGGAGGGATCCTTGAATGGGAAGGTGAGCTGAACTGAGCTCTTTGTTAATCCCTTTTAAGGGTTGATTGCAGCCTGCAGGATTACCTTGCAGGATGCATGAATTTACCCTTCATAAAATCCAGAATAAACTGGGATTTCACCTTGATTTTTGATTTACTATTGCCGGTGACACCGAGCAGATCCTCGTTGCCGGATTTCCCGATATGGGATCGGGACCCGGTATTCATTTGGCCTTAATTCGGATGTTCGATCAACTTTGGTCCAGGCATGTAGCATTGTACATCAGGGCCTCGGATTGGTATCTGAATGGCCATCATCTGGATGAGGCCTTTTCTACAGTGATCCCCGTTTTGCCGGCCTTACGCCAAATGACCAAAAAGGATACCTCAGAGATGTTGCATCAACGGGCTCGGGAAATAAAAGCAGAGGAAAACACGGTAGTGCGCAAGTTCAGGCAGGAAGGGATCCGGTAATGAACGCCCGGGAGTCCCGGGCAATGCTGAAGCTCTATAGAAGGTACTGCCCCAAAAATAAATATCTCCAATGCCGCCGAGGCATCTATTTATTGTATGGAAAATACTAATTTTAGGGCATGAATATCTTCTACCGCCTGCTGTATTTTTTTCAGAAACGGGGATTTGAGGTTTCACGACGCATTGCGGAAAGGCTGGGAATCAGGGCCCGGGTGGTGCGTACTACCTTTATATATCTGACCTTTGTTACCTTGGGTTTTGGATTTGCCCTGTATTTGTTCCTGGCATTTTGGCTGCGGATAAAAGATCTCATTTATACCAAACGCACCTCAGTTTTTGACCTTTAGAATGATTAGACTGTTCCGTTCAAAGATGTATCTCGCCTTAGCACTCACCGTGGTGGTCCTGCTCAGCGGCGTTATAGGATACCGCTATATATCGGACTACAATTGGCTGGATGCGCTCTACATGACGATCATCACCGTGACTACCGTCGGTTTCATGGAAGTGAAACCCCTGGATGCCGAATCGAAGATATTTACTGTGATGCTTATCATCAGCAGTGTGATTATCTTTTCGTTCGCTCTGTCCGTGATTACCGAATATATCCTGAGCAGAAATTCATTGCAACTCCTAAAAAAGAAGAAAGTGAAAAATCAGATTAAAAGTATGTCCCACCACGTGATCGTCTGCGGTTTTGGCCGTAACGGAATGCAGGCTGCGGAGCGTCTCAAAGCCTACAAACGTCCTTTTATAGTGATTGAACGGGATAAGGAGATCATTGAGAAATACGAGGACGAAGTGCTCTTTGTGGAAGGGGATGCGAATGATGACAACGTGTTGCTGGAAGCAGGGGTGGAGCGCGCCAGCTATTTGATCGCAGCTCTACCCGATGACGCCGATAATCTTTTCGTCGTACTCTCTGCGAGACAGCTGAACAAAGGCCTTTTCATTATCAGCAGGGCCACGAAGATCACCTCCCAGAAAAAACTGGAATTGGGCGGGGCCGACAAAGTAATCATGCCTGATAAGATAGGCGGAGACCATATGGCTTCGCTGGTAGTGATCCCAGACCTTATCACTTTTATGGACCAACTGTCCATGGAAGGGGAACACACCACCAACCTGGAAGAGGTGGCAATTGAAGATTTTTCGGATCAGGTAGAGTGTAACTCCCTGAGAGATCTCGATCTCCGGAGGAAGACCGGCTGCACCATTATAGGCTACATCGAGCCCAATGGAAAATACATCATCAATCCTGAGGCCGATATGCCCCTGAAACCCAAGAGCAAGGTCATCGTATTGGGAAGGCCTGAACAGATTCGCAAGCTGAACGAAATGTTCCATATACAGTCTTGATATTTGGGAAAGATTATTTGATTCGGATACTTTTTTTTAGGATATTGCCCGACCGTGCAACCTACCGCCCAATAAAACCCTTATGACATACATGAAAAATTACATTGGCGTTTTTCTGTTCCTTTTCGGTATTTCCCTTTTTTCTCAGGATCTGACAGTTCGTGGGAAAACAGTGAACCCATCAGACAATATCAATGACGGGATGATCCGGCTAGAGGTGGAAGGGGGCACACCGCCATATTCTTACAAATGGAGTAATCAGCAAACCCCTCAAACCTCAAACAAGTCGAGTGGCCTGGTAGAAGGCGTGCCCTATTCGGTTACTGTAACCGATGCTTCGGGTGCCTCTGTCACCCAGGAATATACCGTGGAGACCCAGTCAATTCCAGAGATTTTCAACGGTACCATGGCCCCTGCCGTGAGCGCCCTGGGCAGCGTCCTTTTCTGGGATCCGTTCGAGGCTACCGGGATCTACGACCCAGTGGTCTATGCAGATGTTAAGCTGGTGGCCACCCCAGGATGGTCTGCCACCGTTGATGATCGCTTTGTGTTGAAACAATGGCTGGCCGAGGAAGGCTCCAGGGTTAAAAAAGGACAAAAGATAGCCCTCGTTTCCCGAAATGACGGTTCCGTAGATACCGTAAAAGCTGAAGTGAACGGGAAACTAAAATATCTCACGGGGGAAGGAAAGGTCATCTATAATTCCGAGAACAAAGAACACGTGATAGAGCAAGGAGCTCATTACCTGGCTGAGATCGAATACGACACCCCTGAAGTGGTCCGTCATCCCAACGGAGATCCTGTGACCAAAAATATACCTTTTATTGTAATCTGGCTGGTCCTGGGGGCGACCTTCTTTACCCTGAGGATGGGCTTTATCAACATCAGGGGTTTCAGGCACTCCATCAATCTGGCCAAAGGTAAATACGACGACCCGGATGCCCCCGGGCAGGTGACCCATTTCCAGGCGCTGGCCACTGCCGTTTCCGGTACCGTAGGCCTCGGGAATATTGCGGGTGTGGCCGTAGCTGTATCCCTGGGCGGAGCCGGAGCAACTTTCTGGATGATCGTCTGTGGTTTGCTGGGGATGTCCTCCAAATTCGTGGAATGTACCCTGGGAGTTAAATACAGGGATATCCTTCCGGACGGCCGTGTGTTTGGCGGACCCATGAATTACCTGAGATACGGTCTAGAAAAAAGAAACCTGAAAGGCTTTGGGAAAGTACTTGCCGGCCTGTTTGCCGTGCTGGCAGTAGGTGCGTCTTTTGGAGGGGGTAATATGTTCCAGGCTAACCAGTCCTTTGAACAGCTCGCGGGCCAGTTCTCCATGCTGGAAGGTAATGGGTTCTGGTTCGGTATTCTTACCGCTATCCTGGTCGGAGTCGTCATCATCGGAGGTATTCAGAGTATCGCCAAGGTAACGGGAAGGGTCGTGCCCATTATGGCTTCCATCTACATCCTGGCAGCTCTGGCCGTGATCATAGTAAACATTCAAAATATAGGTCCGGCCTTCTCGGCCATCGTTGAAGGAGCCTTCAGTCCCAGCGCTTTGAAAGGCGGGGTGATAGGGGTTTTGGTGGTCGGATTCCAGCGCGCCGCTTTTTCTAACGAAGCAGGTGTTGGGTCGGCGGCCATAGCCCACAGTACGGCCAAGACCAACAATCCTCCTTCCGAGGGATTTGTCGCCTTGCTGGAGCCCTTTATCGATACCGTGGTAGTCTGTACCCTGACGGCCCTGGTACTTATCTTTACAGGGATGCACGAGGTAGAAGGTATGGCTGGGGCACAGCTCACCTCAGACGCCTTCGGCAGTGTGATCTCCTGGTTCCCCTATGTTCTGGGGATCGCTGTATTCCTTTTTGCCTTTTCCACCATGATCTCCTGGTCCTACTACGGGATGAGGGCCTGGACGTATCTGTTCGGCAAGAGCAGGCGTTCCGAAATGATCTACAAATTACTCTTTCTGGTCTTCGTGGTCGTCGGTGCTTCGGTGAGTCTGGGTGCGGTTCTAGACTTCTCGGATATGATGATCCTGGCCATGTCATTCCCCAATATCATCGGCTTGTATATCATGTCAGGAGAAGTCAGAAAAGATCTCAAGGAATACTGGACCAAACTGAAGAATAATCAGCTCTACACAAAAAAGAGTTCCTGATAGGCAAAGGGTTGGCACTTTGGATATCACGCCTGCGATCCTTCTGGATGATATGCTGATTCCAAAAAGGATTTCGATCAGGGAAATTTCTTACAGGCCGCAGTAAAACTGCAGACCTGAACCATACATTGCATTTTATAACCTTTGTGATCATCGGGGCTTCCGCGTCAAAGGGAGCAGTCTTCGTCTTTTCGGTTGTCATCAAGGCTTTTAAGACCTGACTAGAAAATGCGATGAGATCCCCTTTCCGATATACCAGACAGGAAAAAAGGGGGATCACCATTCTGCTTATCCTGATCGCGTCATTTCAAGGTGTGCTGTGGTTCTACGATCCCGGTTTTAAGTCACACCGTGCTCCCTTGATGACCTTCGACAGTTTAGCCACTATTCCCATGGACAGCCTGGCCGGGCCTGAGAATCCGAACACCTTCAGTCGATTCAGGCCATTTAATCCAAACTTCATCACGGATTATAAGGGCTATCTTTTAGGGATGTCTGCAGAGGAACTGGATCGTTTGTACGATTTCAGGAAGGAAGGCAGGTATGTGCATTCTGCGGAGGAGTTCCGCAGGGTTACCAAGATCTCCGACAGCCTGCTAAAAGCGATCTCCCCGAATTTCTCATTTCCGCAGTTCGGCACAAGAGTAAAATCTGCTGATGGGAGGAAAAAGGTAGCACCGGAGTTCAGAGACCTGAACAAGGCTTCTGCTCAGGACCTGAAGGCAATCTCCGGTATCGGACCTGTGCTATCCTCCCGTATCGTACGCTTCAGGGACAGGCTGGGGGGATTTTTGGTGGATGAGCAGTTGCTTGATGTCTACGGCCTTGATGAGGAGGTGGCAAGGCGAGCCCTAAAGGTTTTCAGGGTTAGGGAGGTCCCCCACATCCGGAAAATCTCTCTCAATAGGGCAGGGGAGGAGGAACTGGGGAAATTAGTGTACTTTGGGAAGAGGTTCGCTAAGAGGATCGTGGCCTATCGGGATAGTATCGGGAGGTTCGACTCTGTCGAACAATTAACAAAAATTGAAGATTTTCCATCGGATCGGATTGACAGAATTAAGCTATATTTGGGCCTGTAAAAAAAATTGCTAGAATGATCACTGGAACAATGACTGAATTTGGGTTTGATTACTCGGAGACGCAGCGCATGGTTGCGGAATCGGCCCGGCAGTTTGCCGAGCAGCATATCAGGCCTTATGTAATGCAATGGGACGAGACCCAGGAATTCCCGGTCGAAGTATTTAAAAAGGCAGGGACCATGGGCTTTATGGGTGTTCTCGTGCCCGAAAGCCTGGGAGGATCAGGCCTGGGATACCACGAATACATCGCCATCATAGAGGAGATCTCCAAGGTGGATCCCTCCATCGGACTCTCTATTGCCGCCCACAACTCACTTTGCACCAACCATATTCTTTCTTTTGGTTCTGCCGCGCAGAAGGATCGATGGATCCCAAAACTGGCAACCGGAGAATGGATCGGGGCCTGGGGTCTTACGGAGCACAATACAGGCTCCGATGCCGGGGGAATGAGTACAACGGCTGTGAAGGATGGGGACGAGTGGATCCTCAATGGGGCCAAGAATTTCATCACCCATGGAAAAAGCGGCGACATTGCCGTAGTGATTGCCCGTACGGGAGAAAAAGGTGACAGCCACGGTATGACGGCTTTTGCCATTGAAAAAGGGACCAGGGGTTTCAGCAGCGGAAAGAAAGAAGATAAACTGGGGATGCGGGCCAGTGAAACGGCCGAACTGGTCTTTGACAACTGTCGTATTCCTGATGAGAACAGGATAGGGGAGATTGGAGATGGTTTTATACAATCCATGAAGATCCTCGACGGGGGAAGGATTTCTATAGGGGCCCTGTCTCTCGGGATAGCCAAAGGAGCCTACGAAGCGGCCCTGAAATATTCCAAGGAGCGGGTACAATTCGGAAAGCCGATCAGTTCCTTCCAGGGGATATCTTTTAAACTGGCCGATATGGCCACGGAGATAGAAGCCTCCGAATTGTTGCTTCACAAAGCTGCCTTCCTGAAGAACCAGGGCAGGAAAATGACCAAATGGAGTGCTATGTCTAAAATGTACGCCTCCGAGATGTGCGTCAGGGTGGCCAATGAAGCGGTACAGATTCACGGTGGCTATGGATACACCAAGGACTTCCCGGTCGAGAAGTTTTACAGGGATGCCAAGTTGTGCACCATAGGGGAAGGCACTACCGAGATTCAGAAAGTGGTGATCGCGAAGAATATTTTAAAATAAGTTTGTTTCTTAATCGGAATTCACCTTATCTTTGCGGTCCGAATCCCAAAAGAAAGGAGGTTGTAGCCCATGTTGATAATACCAGTAAAAGAAGGAGAGAACATAGACAGAGCCCTGAAGCGTTTCAAGCGAAAGTTCGACAGAACAGGGACCATGCGCCAGTTGAGAAAGCGCCAGCAATTCACAAAACCTTCTGTGGAACGCAGACAGCAGATCCAAAAAGCACAATATATTCAGAGTCTCCGAGATAAAGAGGAGATCTAACTCAGAAATCACTCAAGATGAAATCCCGCCCTCCGGCGGGATTTTTTTAATCCCATCTCAGCCTGCCTTTTGTATCTTTGGGTCATGGCCATCGATGCTTTCATCTCTTACTTGTCTTACGAAAAGAAGTACTCTCCGCATACGGTAAAAGCCTACCGGAAGGACCTGGAGGAGTTCAGTGCTTTTTACGCGGAGCAGGATCCGGGATCGGGAATTGAAGATGCGAGTTACGGTGAGATCAGGGAATGGATCGTTCACCTGGTGGAAGAGGGAATCAGCAACCGCAGTGTGAACCGCAAAGTGACTTCTCTGAAGTCTTATTACAAATTCCTTCTCAAGGTGGGTGACGTTTCTGCTAACCCGTTAGCCAGGCATAAGGCTCTTAAAACCCCAAAAAAAGTAGAGATCCCTTTTTCCCAGACGGAAATGGGTGAGCTGTTGAACAGCATTCCATTTGAGGACGACTTCGAAGGAGTGCGCGACCGATTGATCATTGAATTATTTTACGCTACGGGGATACGCCGGTCCGAATTGATCAACCTCGAACTGGGGGACATCGACCTTTCTAACCGGACCCTCAGGGTTTTGGGAAAACGCAACAAAGAAAGGATCATCCCTCTTTTGCCGGGAACAATTCACCTCATAGAGGAGTATCTGTCCCTTCGGGAGAATGAGCTTCTTTCCGCACAGAACCGGGCCGTTTTTCTGACCTCCAAAGGGGAGAAGGTCTATGAAACCCTCGTTTACAGGATCATCAATAGCTATTTCAGCAAAGTGTCCTCCAAGGTCAAAAAGAGTCCGCACATCCTGAGGCATACCTTTGCCACCCACATGCTCAACCAGGGGGCCGATCTGAATTCCGTCAAGGAACTGCTGGGTCACTCCAGCCTGGCATCCACCCAGGTGTATACCCATAACAGCATTGCCGAACTCAAGAAAGTTCACTCGAAAGCTCACCCGAGGAATCAGAAATAATGCCAAGCCTATATAATAAGGTATAACCTGAGTACAAAGGCACAGTTATTAGTGAAAAAAAGACGCTTATACCCTGCTGTGTGCTCAACACTGAAAAATATCGTAAATCCTTATGGGAAGCAGCGGATTTTGCCTGTGATTCCCGGGAACGGAAAATGCTCTCGAGGAAAAGGAAACCTAGGGGTTTTGTCCCTTTAAAATTTTTGTGAAATAGTTTTGTTTAAAACAAAAAATATCTACATTTGCAGTCCGTTAGAAATAGCGGACTTTTTTGTGCTTGAAAAAGCGGTCAAAGCCGATGTAGCTCAGCTGGCTAGAGCACGTGATTTGTAATCTCGGGGTCGTGGGTTCGAGTCCCTCCATCGGCTCGAAAGTTCTTAAAAAAAGGGTTCGGGGAGATACTCAAGCGGCCAACGAGGACAGACTGTAAATCTGTTGGTTTTTACCTTCGCAGGTTCGAATCCTGCTCTCCCCACAAAGATTTTTTAAAGTGGGTGTCGAAAGCTCGCTTTCGTAAAGCCACGACAAAAAATCTTTGATCCTGGTTCACCGAACCAGGATCACCGAACGAAGAGAGGTAATTCGACATGGACCCCCGGTTCAGGATCACCGAACGAAGGGAGGTAATCCAATTTGGACCTCGGTTCAAAGCTCAAATTTCGTAAGGATTTTGAGAATTGATTATCAGTTACAGGTTCGGAATTTGAAATATTGGAAATTAAAGTAACGCGGGAGTAGCTCAGTTGGTAGAGCGTCAGCCTTCCAAGCTGAATGTCGCCGGTTCGAACCCGGTCTCCCGCTCAAGAACTTTGAGTGAACGTTTGCTGTTTGGGGTGATGGTTACACGGGGTGTGGTCAGAAATACCCCCGAACATGAACTCAAACCCAAAATGCCGACGTAGCTCAGGGGTAGAGCGTTTCCTTGGTAAGGAAGAGGTCACGGGTTCAAATCCCGTCATTGGCTCTTATTTTTTAAAATAAAAACAGAACACTAATATTT
>NZ_JBFGBM010000029.1:0-19715 GCF_041567615.1 Muriicola sp. | reverse complement strand
ATTTTACCGAAAAAAGTTTGCGGATAATCGAGGTTTGTTCAACTTAGGATCACCAAATCTTATGAAAAGATAACCTATGTACTAATAAATTACTCCTTCTTAATTTTAGTTTTTATTCTTGGCTAAAGGTGTCCCCACCTTGTGAAAGGAGCTATGATTTAGTGCAGATAATACTTGTGCCATGTTCTGCAATAATCAATCTATTTTCAAGGATTCTTTTCGAGTTGTCCATTTTAGGTTTTGGGCAATGGTTCTGTTGAGTCTTTCATTATCGGGACACCTTTTTAGCCAGGAAGAATCGCCTTACGTTTCCTATAACGTCCCTTTTCAAAACCTCTTAAAATTCAATAGATTTCTCATCAACCCGACCTTTTCCACGGTACGGGAAGACAAGTCGTATATCAACTTCTTCCACCGCAGCCAGTCGGCCTACTTCCAGGACAATTACCAGAATTATTTTCTGAGTTACAGCGGGCGGATCAATGACCGGACCGGCCTCGGGATCAGTGTTTACAATCAACAGGAAGGGCTCGTATCCAATATAGGGATACTGACCAACTATGCGTATGGGGTCCGTCTCGGCCCTAAAAGCGTGCTGACCTTTGGGTTCAATATTCCCTATTACCGCAGCAGTTTTGACGAAAACAGAGCGGTCACCAATGAAACAGACCCGGCCTTGGCAGCCCTAAGTGAAAATTCTATTATCGCATTTCAGCCAGGGATCAATGTAGCTTTCGGGAGTTTTGACATTGGGATCTTCGCAGAGGATCTTTTCGACTTTAATCTGAAGACCGGAGAGTCCCTGACCAGTTTTGGCGAGAAATCCTTTTCCGGCCACCTGCAGTACACCCGTAACTTCCGCTACGCCGACGGGATCTTCGAAGAAGGCAGGCTCATGCCCATTGCGAGGATACGGAAGATTGGGAATGAAGGACTCGAATTTGGCGGAGGTGTCATACTCGACTTGCCCCGACTGGGTTGGTTGCAGGCCGGTTATGACAGTTTTTACGGCGGATCTGCAGGGGCGGGATTCAACATCAATAAAAGGCTTTCCCTGGGTTATAATTTCGAAAAAGGATTTTCCCAGGGCATTCAGAATTTTGGGGTGACCCATGAGATCTCCGTAGCGTATAACATCATACCCAACCTCACCGAAGATATGGTCCAACGGGAAACCGAGGAGATACAGGATTCTGATTATCTGGACGTGAAACGCAGGATCAAGAAAAACAAGAACCCCCTCTACCTGGAGATCGATAAACTGAGAAAGCTCAACCGGGCGAATTACGCAGTGATCAATGAACTGATCTACAAGGTAGACTCCCTGGAAAACCATATCAACTCGGAAATGGAGCGCCGGTTCGAACTTGCCGTACGCAATACCAGGCGAGAACTCGAGGCGATGAAAAATGCCATGGGAGACGAAAAGCCTGCCCTCCTTGCTTCTGCAGCGGCTGCAAAAGAGCCTGCCAGGCTCAGTGATGAGATCAAGATGCAGATGGAGAAAAATATAGATTCATTAACGAGACTTAGCCAGATGTCCCTGGCCCCTGATCGAATTGCACGAGACACCATCGTATTGGGGGACCTCATAGGCATACCCGAGGGTCACTATGTCATTGCCAATGTCTTTGAAACCAGGGAGTATCTGGAGAAGTACCTCGCCGAGCTCAAAAGAAAGGGCATCAAAGCCGGATATTTCAAGAATCCTGTGAACGGACTCAACTATGTGTATCTGGCGCGTTACGAGAACGACGAGGCCGATCTGGAAGCAGTGAAATCCGACTTCCGTTCCAAGTACGGCAATGAGCTCTGGATCATGAGTGTTCAGAAGGCTTCGAATTCAAGAATGGCCACTCTGAATTTTGATGACTGACAGTCTTAGGTCTGCAGGAGAATCCATTAGGGCAAAGGAGCTGTTAAAAAAGGCTCAGGTTCCTTCCTGATCCCTTTTTCCGACGACCTCCATGATCCAGTAGATCAGCTGGCCAAGGCCATTGGCAAAGATGAACAGCAGGATCCAGACCAGCAAAAGGTTATTTTGCTTCAAGTTGGGATTGTAGGCAGCATGGACGATATAGTAGATCAGGCTTCCAAAAGAGACTAAAACTGCGACCAGGACAAAAAGGATGATAATCCCGAGATTGCCTAGGATCCATCCTTCCGGAAAGTTCTCAGAGCCATGCTCGAGCTGGTCGATATTGCCGATCAGCATAAAAAGGAAGATAAAATATCCGATCAGGCCGAGAACGACCATCGCGATGGGTCCTATGGCAAAGAATGCCTGCCAGAATTTGCTGCGTAACATGAGTTATCAATTAAAGGTTGTCCATAAAAGTACCTCTTTTTATAGAGTTGAACAAAGAAGAAAGACCCGGATAATCCCGGGTCTCTCAGCTAGGTTGGTCGGTTAGGTTTAATTTCTCTTTAGTTGGAAGGTGAATAGGCCATATCGGGTCTCATCATCCCTGTGTACTCTTCATAACTCAACAGGTTGTTCATGAGATCCCACATCACTTTACCTCCATCTTCTCCCATCAGTTCCTGGTTGGCTTTGGACATTTGGGCGTGATCGACAGCGTCCTTAGCTGCGACGGCAACCATATAAAATTCTCCCCGGGTCCCAAACCCACTGCGGTATACCCTGTAATGGACCTTGGATCCCTTACTGGCGAACATGTTCTTTACAGCTTTCATTTTTTCTTTTACTGCTGCGCGGTTACCTGGCGTTACATAGAGGTAGTGGAATTTCCTGTAATTCTGTCCTTCCGGATTTTGGTCAATCCCTCCGGGCTGGTAAGAAAGGTCCGCATCCAGGTGGATGATGTAATCCTGCTCCGTGTCATAGCATTTATCCATCCTGGCAAAAAGGGCACTCATGGCCTCTTGTCCCATTTTTTCTGAGAGCTCCTTAAATACCGATTTGTCCAGGTCGGCCATATTCGCGATCGGACTTACATAGAGGTATCGGTTGTCCGAAGTGTTGGTAGCGATCCAGCCGGCACCCTGAATGTTGTGGGTTTTCATATGCCCGATGAGTTCTTTGCAAACGGCTTCATATTCCGCCATCATGCCGGGTTTTACCACATCTTCGTGGACCCAGTAGGATTGATTGGCCGATCCCTGTGCGAAAAGAGCCGAGGACATTACGGCCATCATGGCCATTGTGAAAAAGTTTCTGAGTTTAGTTTTCATGTTCATTCAAATTAAAGGTTATGGATAGGTTTGACGATATATTATTCGAGGATGGGTGGGATAAGATCGTATCCCAATTGTTGTAAAAGGTAGAGTTCGTTATAGTAAATATCTTCACTGATTATTTTGTTCTGTTCGTTCACGGTAAACAGGGAAACCCCATGAACCCTGGCCTTTTTCCCCGTAGGCACGAATTCCCCGAACACTCCTGTATTGGTCCCTTCGAAGGTCCAGACGGCGACGACCTGCTCATCCGACTCCACCCACTGGTCCAGGGTCACTTTGAGATCGGGGAAGGCCCTCCGGTAATTCTGAATATACGCTTCGAGTTCCACCGTCCCTTTCACAACCTGTATCCCGTTGAGATTCCTTTCATATCCTTCAGCAAGTAGTTCTCCCAGTGATGAACCGTCAATTGAATTCCACCCGGAGTCCATATACTGCATCACCAGTTTTTTCCGGGGAGAATGTTCTGGATCGGTTGTTTTCTCAGGCGCCCCGCAAGCGAGAGGCAGAAAAAAGAACAGGATCAATTGAAAGGTAACACGTTTCATAGGCCTGGCATTTACGATTCATCCCCGCTACGGTTACTGTAATTAAATAATAATGTATCTCTATGAGATAAAGCAGTCATTTCAGGACGAACAAGGTGAAAAACTGTCCGAAGCCACAACTTTTTTTATCCCACAAATCCCAAGGATATTTTTTTGTACCTTAGGGAGCCTCATTTCCCTAACGGCCCGTTTAGAAATGAAATGAGAACAGGATCCTTCACACAAATGATCATCTGCCTGCTCTTCCTTTTGAGCAGTCCATTAGTCCTGTCTCAGATTATCGACTTTAGTGAAGAAAATTCCTACAAAAAAGTCTTTCAACAAACCGATAATTTTGGTGCGTCCTATCTGGATACCCTTGAGATGGCCTACAGGCATGCTCCTACTGATTCCCTCAGGCTGACCCTATTGAATGATCTTTCGTACTACTGGCATACTCGTGATCTGGTAAAAGCCTACGAATTCACCCAGAAGGGTTTGAAGGAAGCCAGAGATCTGGATCTTCCAAAATGGATCGGGCGATTCCAGATCACCCAGGGGGCTATTCTGCTAAGGGACGAAAAACTGGATAGCGCCAGGACCGTACTGGGGATGGCCCTGAAACGGGTAGACCGGGATGAACTTCCTTTGCTCTTTACCCAATTGGGTTATGTGGCGGAAAGGGAAGGTGATTTGGCAAAAGCTGCTGAATACGCCATGCGTACCTTAAAACTAGGTGAACAGCTCGGGGATGTTCATGCCCAGGCTCAGGCATACAGTGATCTCAGCAACCTGTTCTGGAAGCAAAAGAAATATAAGAAGGGCCTGGAGCAGGGTTTAATGGCCCTTGAATTGTTCGAAAGCACTGGGCTCATTGACCTCGATTACGATTTCACCCTTTACGTCGTGGGTAATAATTACCTGGCCCTGGGTGATACTGAGGAAGCCCTGAAATATTACAATCATGCTATTTCCATAGGAGAGCGTTATGGATTTTACAACAACCTGAGCGATATCTATATTTCCCTGGCAGACCTCTACGGCCAGACCAATCAGTTGAAGGAGGGGGAGGCAGCCGCCCTCAATGCGATCCTCTTTAGTGAGCGGCTCAACAATAACTTTATGCTGATGCGATCCTGGCTCGCCCTGGGCAAAATGCAAAGGTTACAGGGAAAATACCTTTCATCCATCATAAGTCTGGAGAAGAGCATTGCGATCGCGACCGATGATTTCCGGGACGCCTTCTTTTTGAGCGATGCCTATCAGAACCTGGGGAAGGCCTATGCCGGAAGTCACAGCTACAGAGAGGCCTATGCGGCTTTTGAGAAGTATGACGAGTTGCAGCGAGAGGTCTTCACCGTGGAAGCTGCTGATCGGATGTCACAGATCCAGACTGAATTCGATGTTGCCGATAAAGAAAACACTATCGAATTACAGGGTATACAGATCAAAAAACAGCAGGTCATCCAGACCCTGGGGATGGTCGTGATCGTCCTCCTGATCCTTTATTTACTGCTGATCTTTAAGTCGGTCCGCACAAACCGGAGAAATAACGAAAAGCTCAGGGTACAGAATGAAGAAAAGGAATTTCTGCTGAAAGAGATTCACCACAGGGTTAAAAACAACCTCGAGATCGTCTCCAGCCTGCTGGCCCTGCAGGCCGATCAGATCCTGGACCCCAAGGTCAAAAGCGCTATGATCAAGAGCCAGCAGCGCGTCCACAGCATGAGTATGATCCACCAGCGGCTGTACCAGGGAAAAAGCCTTTCGCATATCGAAATGAAGGACTATTTCAGAAATCTGGGGAACCATGTGATCCATTCCTACGGAAAGGAAGGCCTAATTAAACTGGATTGCGAGATGGAACGCATCTCAGTGGATATAGACCATGCCATTCCTATAGGCCTTATCGTAAATGAACTGCTGTCTAATTCCCTGAAATACGCCTTTCCGGAAGACCGCAAGGGACGTATCCGCGTATCCCTTTTTCAGCGAGGATCCGTGCTTCACCTGGAAGTGTCCGATGACGGGATAGGGAAGGACATCGCCCAGGGTATTGAAGGTACCGGCTTCGGTACGCAACTCATCGCCCTGCTGACCACCCAACTCGACGGGGAAATGCAATTGGTAGTAGACAAGGGAACATCGGTCTCATTTAATTTTCAACTCCCACAAGCCGCCTGATATGGAAGATAAAACAAGGGTACTCATCGTTGAGGACGATATGATCATCGCCTCCAACATTTCACTCCAGCTTACCAAGAAAGGCTATGAGGTTACGGGAATCGAGTCGAGGGGGGAGGAAGCCATTATCCATTCCCGCCTGAATCCACCCGATGTGATCCTTATGGATATCAATCTGAAGGGAAGGCTTAATGGTATTGAAACCGTGAAAAAGATCCAGCATGAAACGGATATCCCTGTGGTCTATATCACAGCCAACAATGATGAGGCCACCTTTGAAGAAGCCAGGAAGACGCATCCCTTTGCCTTTGTGGACAAGCCCATTACCATGCGCGACCTGTGCAGGACCCTGGCACTGGTTTCCGAGCAACTAAAGAATAAAGAAGAGGTACAGGAAAATCCTCAGGAGCAAATCGCCCTGTTGAACGACAGGATCTTTATCCGCCACCAGGGGCAGATGATCAAATTATTATTGCAGGATATCCTCTATATAGAGGCCGATCGTAACTATTGTCACCTAGTAACGGACAAAAAGCAATACATCCTGGCCACCACCCTGAAAGATATGCAGACCAAGCTTCCCGACGCCTTGTTCGTGCGTGTACACCGTTCCTTTGTGGTCAATATATCTAAACTGGACGTACTGGGAGAAGGTCATGTAGAGATCAACAGAAAGGTGATCCCTTTAAGTCGGTCCTACAGGGAGGACCTCCTCAAACATTTGCAGACCATTTGATCTCAAGGCTTCGGCAACGGAGAAACGGATTCTTTTTACCGGCCGGAAGACCTTTTATTCATGATCCCGGAGATCTCCTTACTTCCGGGATCCTTTTTGGAGGAGAGTTCTGAAATGATCCGTGCGTGGTCCTCTTCCCGCCCCTGGGAGAGCTTGTAAGCCGCCTGGATCTCCTCGATCTGAATCCGGAAACCCACTACCCCTCTTACCTGCCTTAAGGTAGCATCCGACATACGATGCAGGGATACCGGATCTTTTTCCCCTGCTTCGTGATGATCCACCAGGCTGCTCAGCCAGGCCAGCACCTCTTCTTCGGTCATGACCTGTAAACTGCCGTAAACGTGTACGGCGATGTAATTCCAGGTAGGTACTTCTTCTTCCTTGTACCAGGAGGAGGACACATAGGAGTGTGGCCCATGAAAGATGCATAGCACACGGGGATTGCCGGCAAAAGCACGCCACTGGGGGTTGGCTTTGGCGATGTGCCCGATCAGGATATCCCGTCCGCCACTGTCAGTGGTAAGTTCCAAGGGCGTATGGGTAGCCCAGGGCTTACCTTCCAGGTCGTTTACCAGGATGCCGAAGGAATGGGTAACAATGAATTCCTTGACCTCTGAAAGGTCCTCGTTCTTATAGTGTTGAGGGATATACATGTCGATGGGATCAGGCTCAAAAATAGATAAATTCTCCGTGTAAGACTTCGCTTATGACGACTGGTAACCCAAAATCGACAATTCGGTGCCTCGATGTTGAAATTCTGGACGATTATCCGGAATATTACGATCTGATACTGAACACATCTTCTCAATGAAGCAGGTGAGAGATGTCGCCGACCATGGAGGAACTATCTTTTTGTTACCTTTAAAAATCAGGTATCGGATTTTGTGAATTTCAGACAAAAAGGATGAAAAGTTTAATTCAGATATTCAAGGTCTCCGTACTGATCGCCGCTGTGATAGTGCTTATCAATGTAGTGATCAACCTGAGTTACGATTGGGGTCTGATGGAACTCCTCGAAATCTCGGGAATTTCCATGATCTACAGTTTTGTGCTGACCGCCGTGAGTTCGTATTTCCATGAATACTCGAATTCCAAATACAGCTGGGCAACTCAGCCGCAAAAAAGGCTGTGGTTCGGGGCCATTGGATCTGTGATCGTCACGGTCATGGCCTTTGCCCTCGTCCGCTGGTTCGTAGAGGTAATTCTATACGGGAAGTCGCTGGAGGAATTTATAGCGGGGGAAAGAGTGTTCAATTACATCATGGCACTGGGGATAGTTCTGATCGCTTCCCTTTTCTTTCACGCCTTTTATTTCTGGAAGGCCCTTCAGGACACCAAGATCAGGGAACAGAAGATCATCGCAGGAACGGCCTCGGCCAAGTTCGATGCCCTGAAGAATCAGCTCGATCCTCACTTTCTCTTTAACAGTTTGAACGTGCTGACAAGCCTGATCGAAGAGGACCCCGATCAGGCCCAGCGTTTTACGACGTCCCTCTCAAAGGTATATCGCTATGTGCTGGAACAAAAGAACAAGGACCTGGTCCCGGTGGATGAGGAGCTGGATTTTGCGCGGACCTACGTCAAACTGCTGACGATGAGATTCGAGGACGGCATCAGGTTCGAGATCCCGGAACAGGCCTCAAATCCCGAAGCAAAGATCGTCCCTCTTTCCCTGCAATTACTGTTGGAGAACGCCGTAAAACACAACATGGTTACCTCATCAAAGCCGCTGGAGATCAGGGTCTTTGAGGAAAATGGAAATCTGGTTGTTCAAAACAACCTGCAGGAGAAGTCGGTAGTAAAAAGGAGTAGCGGGGTAGGATTGAGAAATATACAGCAGCGGTATTCCATTTTATCAGACAGGAAAGTGGACATCCAAAAAACGACATCGGATTTCAGGGTGAAACTGCCGATGCTCACCAAACAAATAGGAACCATGGAATCGCAAAAAGCGTACATCGAGGACAAACGATATGAAAAAGCCAAGGAACGGGTGGAAGCCATCAAAGGATTTTATGGCAACCTGCTGGCCTATTGCATTATCATACCATTTCTGGCCTGGGTGAACTATCGCTCCACGGATTTTCCCTGGGTACTGTTCCCAGCCCTGGGCTGGGGTATAGGACTGGTCGCTCATGGAATGGAGGCTTTCGGGTACAACCCCCTTTGGGGCAAGAGGTGGGAAGAAAGAAAGATCAGGGAATACATGGAGAATGAGGATTTTTAATGGTATAAGGTTACTTATCTGACGAGTGAAAGATTTTAGCGTAACCGACAGTTCAGATCAGTAATTCTACAGTTCGGACTACTTTATTTAGAAAATCAAATCGGCCTGTGGAACTTTGTAAGACAAAATCGAATACTTGTAAAAATCACTGACCATGGAAGAGTTTAGCAAAGAGAATAAATATTTAAGGGCCAAAGCCCGGGTAGAACGATTAAAGAAGTTTTATGGGAACGTCACATCCTATGTGCTGGTGGTCGCCTTCCTGGCTGCCGTCAATTATTACGATAACGAATGGCGCTATGCCTGGTTCCTTTGGGTTGCCTTTGGCTGGGGCCTGGGTATCTTCTTTCACGCAGTGAGGACCTTCGATCTAAATCCCTTTTTTGGAAGGGCCTGGGAAGAGCGCAAGATCAAAGAGCTCATGAAGGATGAAGATGAGATAAAGCGCTGGGAATAAGCAAAAAAATTTGCACTATGGAATTTCAAGAAAAAGAAACCGAAAAATTTAAAAAGGCCAAGAAACGGGTAGAGGAGCTAAAGGGATTCTACATCCACCTGACGGTATACCTGGTCATCAACTCCTTTATCGTTGTGAATATCCTGATCAGATCATGGAGTGGAGGGGATGCCTTCTGGCAATTCGGTACATTCTTTACCCCTTTTTTCTGGGGGATAGGTCTGGCTTTCCACGGCTTTAAGGTGTTTGACTACAACCCCATCCTGGGAAAGAAATGGGAAGAAAGGCAGATCAAAAAGTACATAGAGAAGGATAAACGAGATGCAGCTAAATATAAATAACCATGGAAAATACAACATTGGCCGCCTATAAATCGGCAGAGAAAAAGGTAAAGAGGATCAAAGGGTTCTATTGCCATTTGACCGTATATCTCATTGTTAACAGCCTTATCCTGATTCTGGCCTATAGCGGTCTGCAGAACATCTCGGAATCCTTCTCCGGGATGGACTCTGAATTCGGCGTATGGATCATCTGGAATCTGTTCGGCACACCTCTCTTCTGGGGTTTCATACTTCTGATCCATTGGATGAGGGTCTTCGGACCCGGATTGAGCTTTGTCCGCAGGTGGGAAGAGCGGCAAATGCAGAAGTTCCTGGAAGAAGAGAACGGCAAACGATAACGAATTCGCATAGGAATACTTCCGAAAGCGAGAGAAAAGACCAAACTGCTTTACATGAATGTGATCATTATTGAAGACGAAAAACCCGCCGCAAGAAGACTGGAGAGAATGCTGGCCCAACTCGGGATCCGTTCCGGGCAAACCCTCCACTCCGTGGAGGAATCCCTGGCATGGTTCCAGGACAATCCCCACCCGGACCTTATCTTCCTGGATATCCAGCTCTCAGACGGGCTGTCCTTTGAGATCTTTGATCTTCTCGAGATCCGAAGTTCCATCATCTTCACCACCGCTTTTGACGAATACGCCCTGCAGGCCTTTAAGCTGAACAGCATAGACTATCTCCTCAAACCCATTGATGAGGATGAACTGAAGAAAGCCGTCGAAAAATTCAGATCACAGAACAATGCCCTGAACCCCAAAATGACCATCGATTTTGAGGACATCAAAAAAATGCTGGTCAATCCCATCGAACGGGAATACAAAAAACGGTTTACCGTCAGAGTAGGGCAGCACCTTAAGATCATCCATGCCGATGACGTGGAATGTTTCTACAGCGAGAACAAGGGAACCTATGCGGCGACCTCGGAGGGAAGATCCTACCTTTTGGATACCACCCTGGAACAGTTGGAAACCGAACTCCCCCCTAAAATATTCTTCAGGGCAAGTCGTAAGTACATCGTGAACATCAACCATATCCGGGACATCATCTCCTACACCAATTCCAGGCTGCAGATCAAGCTGAACAGGACTCCGGAGCAGGAAATCATCGTCAGCAGGGAGCGGGTAAGAGATTTTAAGTTATGGTTGGAATAGGGCAATCCAATACCCTGAAGAAGAAACAATTAATATCCACTATAGATTTTTCTTATAGTCCTTATTTCGGGGAGTTTCCTCCTTTTTAACCACCCTGTTCTCGTCAAAAGAGGAAGGCAGCAAGGTAGGGATGAGTTTGATAAAGATCGGCAGGAGAACAGCCCCTCCCGGCAGCATGAAGATCGCCAGAGACGGGACACTTTTGAATATATCCATGAGCTGGTCCTGTACTTTTTTCTTCTCGGATGCACTCAGTTCTTTTACGGCTCCTTTTGAAATGAGGAAGACAAGTTCCTTGCTTTCGGCCAGTTCTTTTTGCAGCCGCTTACTGTTTCTCAGGATAAGCTTGTTCACGACCCTCGCCATACTGTCATAAAATTGCACAGCCAGATTGGTATCCTTCAGAAAGGTGATCTTCTCAATGTTCTTTTTAAAAAAGATCGTGATCTCCTCCAGGGAGTCAGCGATCTGTTTCTCCTCAAAGCCCATGTCCTTCCCGATTCCGTAGATGTACTGGGATTCCTTGTAATCCAGGGAATAGTCCTCCCAAACGGTAAGACTGGCCACATCGAGGAAATACTGATTCTCCCAGGGGGAACAATTCTCCATCAGGATCTCCCGGTACGACCCGTCGAATTTTTGCTCCTCCGCATCTATAAATGTGAGGGAAGCGGCAAACAGCTGGGAAAGTTTTTCATCCGACCTGTTCTTTTCCTTGGCGTTCAGGGCGTGATACGTAATGTTGATGGTCAGGTACTCCAGTTTCTGCGCCTGGGCTACCAGATCTTTTTCCCCCCTCAGGTAGTAGCGAAAGGTAAGGACATCGATAAAGAGCAGGGAATTGGTGATCACGCTGTTAAAGGTTCTGGTGATCACATTTTCATCCAGATACACCCGTGAATCGATGAGGGTCTCTAACTTGTCAGAGGTTTTTTTACCCGTGAGCAAATTGTTGAGAAAGGAACTTCTGCCGATGTTCAAAGCCCTGTAGAAGGCGAAAATGGTCTCGAGGAACTCCTCGAAGTCGCCCTCCCGTCTTTCGATAGAAAAAGTGAAGTACAGGGCAACCAGCAGATTGATCTTGGCTCGTTCATCATCCGAAGGAGGGTGTTCGATCTTGATAAATGCCGGGATGTCTACATTGATCCCATAGACAAACCCGTATTCTTTCAGGCTGGAGTACAGGGTGGAAAAGTCGGGGTACATACCCGACTTATTCCGTACAACCTCGCCGAATTTATTGATCCAACCGGGTCCAGAGGGATTCATGAGCTGAGAATTTGGACCCAAAGTACATCAAAAATTGACTTTTCTAAAAAATTAAGGAGCCGGAATCTCGGGAAAGAATGGAAAATGACCTATTTCCTCGGTGGTGCAAGCTGTGACAGGCGTCAAGACGCCACTTTGCATTTCATCGAATAATGCCACGGATTTGCTCGATTTTCCTGTGTATAATTAGGAAATTATAGACGAAATGTATAGTTTTATCGTTCAAGTTCATGTTTTAATGCCCCAAGTATTACTCCTGAACGATTAGTAAATAAATACGTAACCGACCCAAATCACCTACGTTATGGAATATTTCCTCTTTATCAGCTGGTCCATAGCAATGCTTCTTGTCTTTGTTAAAATTTGGCTGGCCAACCGATCTTTACAAAACCTGCTGCGCAAATAATCCTCAGAAAGCGACCCTTGGTTTTTCAAAGCTGTACTTTCGGCTATCTTCCCAGGTAAGGTTAACCTGACCGGGAATGCGGATACACGACTAAAATAAAAACATTCGGGCTGCAGGGTGAGCGCCAATTCTTCTAAGGCATAAAAAAAGCCGTCCGGAGACGGCCCTTGCAACATGCATTGCTATTTATTTGATGATTCCCGTACAGCTGATCCGGGCTCCGGCAGCTCCGCTGGGCTGGGAAACAAAATCATCCACTCCCTGGTGAACGATCACAGCTTTTCCCGTAATATTCTTTGTTTCATCTTCACAGCTCAGGCACCAGAGATCGGTCGTGAACTCTACTACGGCATTGCCCTCGGCATCTGCCGTGAAATTCCCTATATCCCCCCTGTGGTAGCCTTCACTGGCTCCCCATTTTCCATGAGGTTCTGAGGTTGGATTCCAGTGGCCTCCGGTGGAAGTCCCGTCTGCCGCAGAACAGTCGGCCTTCTCGTGAATGTGAATGGCGTGTTTCCCTGGGGTAAGTCCGGAAAAGCTCGCAGTCATGACCACATTACCGTCTTTTTCCGTGAACTCCACTTCACCAGCCACATTACTATCGCTTTTGGGGTCCATCTTAAAGGCTATGGTCTCTTCCATGACCTCTTCCTTGACCACTTCCACAGCCTCTTCCATTTCTTCCATCGCTTCACCGGCCTCCTTCTTGGCTTCCTTACACCCTAATCCGAGGATCAGGAGCAAACTCAGTGATGATACTCTCAATATTTTCATGCTATATGCGTTTTGGGTTATCTTTTAAAATTACAAAAATTTAAGGCGAAGTCAATGTACCTCCCTTACCCTTTTCATTTCTTTTTCCTCAGATCGGGATTAAAGAACAGGGCCACCTGCAGGCGGTCGAAATCGATCCCACTGAAGTGGTTTTTGAGATACCCCAGCTGCAGGCTGCTGTTTTCTGTGATGTGCACTCCGAAAGCGAAATACAGCCGATTTTGACCAAAAGCGTCATCCTGAAGGTTGATAAAAACCTCGTCATAGGCATTGACAAAAAAAGTATCGGTCAATGGCAGGGTAACCTGCAGCCGGTATCTGGCCCTGTGCTGTGTGTCGGTAAAGTCCCCGAAGTTGATAAACCGCTGTTCCATTCGGTATCGGTGTTCAAAGAGAAATTCTCCTACCTTGTTCTTGAGGATAAACTGCTGGAAGATCCTGTTCTCCCGGGAATCCCTGTCCCCGCCGAATTCCTCGAAGGTGTTGTCTGTAAGGATGTAAGCGTAACCGAGGGTGGCGATCGCATCCGAATTAATGTGGTAGTTCAATCCCGTCCTTAGCAGCATCTGGTTGAAATTACCCTGGGTCTCGTAATACCGGAACTGGGCTTCCGAATGAACGCTCAGCTTATCAGAGACCCGGTTCATGCCAAAATACATATACCAGGCACCCCAGGTGTCTTCTCCGGTTTCCTGGGCCATGGTAAACCCGGAAAACAGGAGGGTTATGGCGAGGATCAGTCGTTTCATTCGGTATCGGTTTGTATGTCCATGATCTCCCCATCCTGAATGGGTTGTCCTTTATCCTGTTTCAGGTAAACGTCCAGGAACTCCAGGATCTTGCTGTACGCCGCGATCTGATTCTCCTTTTTCACGAACCCGTGACCCTCATCCTCAAATAGGACGTATTCCACAGGGACCCCGTTCTTCCTGACGCCGGCTACGATCTCGTCTGATTCTACCTGCAATACCCTAGGATCCTTGGATCCCTGGAGGACGATGAGGGGTTTTGTGACCTGGTCCGTATGAAAGAGGGGAGAGATGGCCCTGAGGCGCACCGAGTCTGCACTGTTGGGATCACCCAATTCCTTGTAGAGGGCATCCTTGAAGGACTCCCACCAGGGCGGGATGCTTCTCAGGGTGCGTATCCAGTTTGTGACGCCGAAGAGATTCACTCCCACGGCAAATTCTTCGGGAGTATACGTAAGGGCGGCCATGGTCATATACCCGCCATATGAACCCCCAATGATCCCGATCTTGTCAGGGTCGATCTCAGGTTGTGAAGCAAGCCAGTTCTTCCCTTCCACACAGTCCCTCAGGTCTTTGTCGCCATGGTTGAGGTCGTCCATTTGATAGAACGTCTTCCCGTACCCACTGCTACCCCTGTTGTTTACTGCCAGGACGGCATAACCGTGGTTGACCAGGTACTGAATCAGGGAGCTGAAATTCTGTCTGCTCTGTCCTCCGGGCCCCCCGTGAACCCAAACCAGGGCAGGAACCTTATTTTCGGGTGAGGCCTGGTGGGGCTTGTAATAGATAGCCGGGATCTCCAGACCGTCAAAGGAAGGATAGCGAATCACCTCGGCCTTCACCAGGTCCTGCGGCTGGATCTCCTTGTTGAGGACATCCGTCAGCTTCCTTTGTTCCCCGGATGTGATATCGTACACGTACAGGTCTGATGGGCTGTTAGAACCCCCTGCGAAGAACCTCATCAGGCTGTCATCGTCCGAAAAAGACACACTGGTGATGTCCATATCGCCTATGGCAGGCAGGGTCATGGGTTCTCCCGTGGCCACTTCCTCTACCTCGATACTGTTCTTGGCGTCCTCGTTTATGTAGGTCACCCTGTATTTGCCAGTCCTGGTAAAATAGGTACCATTGATGTCCCAGTCCCTTTCCATGACCTTTTCCCGTGTTCCGCCTGAAATGTCGTATCGCATCACATAGGAGAACTCCGAACCCTCATCTGTAGTGTACAGGAGGGCACTGCTGTCCGGGGTAAAGTCCTGGGCCGAATTGGCACTCTGGCTTTCATTGATCTTAACCTGGCTGCCGGATTCCAGGTCGTAAAGGTAGAGGTCGCCGTCATTCGTGTTCAGGGCCTTGCTGAGGGTGAGGTATTTCTCATCCCTTGAGATCGCACCTATGTCATATCCCTGTTCGTTCTGATACAGCAGTTCCGGGGTAAAAGTCTCCAGGTCTACCTTGTAGAGGTCGATGAAGCGACTATCCCTTTTGTTGGATCCAAAGAAAAAGCCCTTCTCGTCATCCGCCCAACCGTAAAAGAGGGAGCGGGCTCCCTCATAAGGGGTCAGGTCCCGATAGGTCCCGTCCTCCTCCCGCAGGAAGATGTGATAGATCTCATCCCCGTTGTTGTCCATACGGAAAAGCATGCGCTCATCTTCCGGAAAATAGGAGATGGCAAAAACTGAGGAACTGTCGGATTCCGTCACAGGCTGAAATTCGCCCCCATTTACCGGAACCGTATACATATTGTAGATCCCGGACCGGTTGCTGGTCACCAGCAAGGTGCTGAGATCCGGGGAGAAACTGCCTCCCCCCACATTCTCGTTATCCATCATCTGTTCGATGGTATAGGTCTTGAGGTTCTTTGCCACCTCATTCTCCTGGGGTTTTTCTTTGCAATTCCACAGGACTACAAGCAGGGTCAGGAACAGTGTTTTTTTCATGGTTTTGTCATTTATGTCGTTCATCAAATAGTCAAATGCCTGTTCCCTGTCAATCGAGGGAGAATCTGGAGGTATCCTTAAACAGGCTTACATTCAGGGGCTCAATCTTCTCTCGGTATGTTTTCCAGTCCTCCACAAAGAAGGCATTGGTCTTTTCCAGGGCCGCTTTCAGCTCCGATTCGGCGAATTCCATAAGGCGGGTTTCTGTCTCTGTGATCCCTGATTTTCTCGAGTTCACATACTGACTGGCAATCCCTATCCTTCGCATGACGGTCATTTCAGGATTTCGGGTAATCCCCTGCCTCTTGTCTTCTTTGCCCAGGTAGATATCGATGATCCCATTTATCTTTTTTGCGATATCCTTGGAGGCATCGATGGCTTCTGCAAATTTTTCCTTGTCGAGCTCAGCCAGATCCTTTTGGTACTTCTCAGCGACCTTCTTGCTTTCAGCGAGCTGTTTTACGGCATCTGCTGCCGTTTGTGTAAGCCCTTCCAGCTTTTTGGCTGCGGTGTAGACCTGATCTATGTTCGCCTGGGAAACCTCCAGCCTGGGATCCGAAGCCACGGTGATCACGGTTTCATCACTGGCCTCACCCACGGAGACCACCACCCGGTATTTTCCCGGCTTTACATCCACACCCCCCGATTCCCTGCTGCGTTTGCGCAGCGTCCGGGAAGGCCTGTCGGGCCCTTTCTCGTCCATGTTCCAGTATATCCTGTGGAATCCCGCTTTTTCGGGGGTTTTGTATTTCAGGGTACGGATCAGAGCCTCACCCCTGAAGATCTCAACGGTCACAGAGTCTTTCGATTTCTTTTTCTCTTCGGCCTCATCTTCTTTTGACTCCTCATCTTTTTCTTCAGTTTCCTCCTTTTCTGTGGATTTGGATGCCTGTTTACCCTCCTTCAGGAAGTAGGTGATCATGGCACCACCTTCCCTGTTCTGGCCGTTAAAGATGGCGTCCGCACCAAACCGGCTCCCGGAAGGTTGCTGGTAGGCCGCCTGATAGGCCACAGGCGGATCGAATACGGCTAGGGCCTTGTTGAGGACAGCCGGATCCGAGGCTACAGTGCTCAGAGGGCGGATATCATCCAATACCCAGGCTGCCCGACCGAAAGTCCCTATGACGAGGTCCCTTTCTCTTGGGTGGATCACCAGGTCCTTGGTGGATACCGTTGGAAATCCTTCCGTCCATTTTTGCCATGTGCCCGCCCGATCAAAGGAGATATAGAGTCCGTCATCTGTACCGAGGAACATCAGCTTAGGATTTTCAGGATCCTCAACGATCGAAAGGGTATAGCTCTTCACATCGTTCCCGTCGACGATCCTCTCCCAGGTCTTTCCGTAATCCCGGGTTCGGTAAGCGTAAGGTGTGTAGTTGAACCTTCGGTAATCATTGGCGATCAGCAAGGCCTCCCCCTTATTTCTCCCAGAGGCACGGATCTGTGCGATCCAGCAACCTTTGGGCAGGCCTTTGAGGTTTTGAGTTACTTCTGTCCAGTTCGCTCCCCCATTTTGGGTGAGATGCACTCTTCCGTCATCCGTCCCTACCCATAGCATATCCTTTTCAATGGGAGAAGGTTCTATGACAAGGATAGTACAGTGGTTCTCGGCCCCCGTGGCATCCATGGTGAGTCCGCCACTTTCACTCTGTTTGAGCTTCTCCGGATCATTGGTGGTCAGGTCGGGGGAGATCACCTCCCAGGTAAGTCCCTTGTCTGTGCTCTTGTGGACGAACTGGCTTCCGAAGTAGACCGTGCTGTTATCAAAGGGATCCTGTCCGATCCCGGCATTCCAGTTGAACCGTAATTCTGTTTCCTTATCCGGTGGGGTAGGCCGTACCGAATAATTGTTGCCCGTAATATGGTCGTAGCGGCTTACAAAACCCTGTTGACTCATGGCATACCCAAAGCGGGAATCATCCAGGTCTGGTACCACATCAAAGCCATCTCCGAATGCGATCTCCTGCCAGTAGCTGTTGCGGATACCCTGGGCTTTCCAGACGTAGGCGGGGCCCCTCCAGGAACCGTTGTCCTGCATCCCCCCGTAAACGTTATAGGGATATTCATTGTCCGTACTGATGTGGTAGAACTGGCCCACGGGAAGGTTGCCGATAAAACGCCAGCTCTCTCCCCGGTCTCTGGTGATGTTCAATCCCCCGTCATTCCCGTCTATCATGAAATTCCCATCCTCCGGGTGAATCCACCAGGCGTGGTGATCCGGGTGCACCCCATTGTTCACACCATAGGCAGGCATAAGTTGAGAGAAGTTCTTGCCACCGTCCTCTGAGACGTTGACATAAGTGAAAACCGAATACACCCGGTTCTCATTCTGGGGGTCGACATAGATCTCGGAATAGTAAAACGGCCTGTTCCCGATATCATTTTTGTCATTGATCTTTTTCCATGTAAAGCCCCCGTCTTCCGACTTGTAAAGGGCGTTTTTCTTTGCCTCTACCAGAGCGTAGACCACATTGGGCCTGCTCCGGGCCACTGCGATCCCGATCCGCCCGAGTTCTCCTTTGGGCATCCCGTCCTCCGCTGTGATCTTTTTCCAGTTCTCCCCCCCGTCGTGGGTCATGTAGAGCCCGCTTCCGGGTCCACCCGATTTAAAGAACCACGGGTCTCTCTTGTGCTCCCACATAGCTGCGAAGATCTTGTTGGGGTTGGTAGGATCCATGACCATATCGGCCACCCCGGCACGGTTGTTTACGAAAAGGATCTTGTTCCATGTCTTACCTCCATCGGTGGTCTTAAAGACGCCCCGTTCCGGGTGTTCTCCCCAGGGGGATCCTATGGCGCCCACGTAGACCGTATTCGGATTGTCGGGGTCTATGATAATACGGTGGATATGCCGGGTCTTTTCCAGGCCCATCAGGGTCCAGTTCTTACCCCCGTCCAGGGAGCGGTATACACCGTAACCCCCGTTCAGGCTGTTCCGCGGGTTCCCTTCTCCTGTACCAACCCAGATGACCGAAGGGTTGCTCTGCTGTATGGCCACTGCCCCAATGGAGGCCGTGACCTCCTTGTCGAATACTGGCTCCCATTTAATACCGCCGGAAGTCGACTTCCACAAGCCGCCAGAGGCCGTCCCTGCAAAGATGATGTCGGGGTCGCTCTGGACCACATCGATGGCCGTGACCCTTCCGCTCATTCCACCCGGACCTATATTCCTGGGTTTGAGATCCTGAACAAAGTCCATTTTGAATTCTTGAGCAATAAGGGAGAAGGATGCAAGGAGCATCAGGGAGAGTACAATTTTTTTCATTAGGATTTGTATAGAGTTGATCGCTAAATATACCAAAAAGGGTATGAGAAATTCTTAAAGAGTTGTTAAGGGACTATCCACGATCCTACGTACATTTGATGCTACAAAAATTGCACTCTGACCATGGAAAACTCATCTGAGTTCAATGAGATCCTCTTGTCTGTTGGATTTGTTGGGATGACTCTGATAATCATCGGATTGTTCCTGTGGAAATACCCCCCTAAAAAGGTCAACCACCTCTACGGCTACCGCACCAGGTCCTCTATGAAATCACAGGAACGCTGGGACCATGCCCAGGCCTTCTCTGCACGGGAAATGATCAAACAGGGTGTCCTTCTCGTATTTCTGGGTGGCGTACTCATGTTATTCCGGGACCTGACTCTACTTGTGAGTATCACGATCTTCATGATCCTGCTCTTAGGGAGTTTTCTGGTCGTTATTGCCAGGACCGAAAGGAGTCTCAAAGACAAGTTCAAATAAAAATGCCT
>NZ_JBFGBM010000028.1:0-19908 GCF_041567615.1 Muriicola sp. | reverse complement strand
GGGACCTCCTACCTCACGGAGGAATATCTGCAGATCAAATACCCTCTTAAGTCGGGTCCGGATACTCTTTATATCGACCCTTCCTTCCTGCCCGATGCAGAACTCGTCAGGGCGGTCCGGGCATTAAAGGCCGAGTCGGCCCTTTTTCTGGATTCGGTGCCAATAGCATACCGCTCTTCCAAACCCAGAACCGCATCCGAGCTCAGCGAACTGAATAAAGAACAGTTTCAAGGTGAAACGATCAGGATTGTACATACCTGGGATATTTTCTCCCGGAACGGGGAGGCCTTACAGCAGGACTTTGACCTGATCACAGCAGGCAGGAAAAGCGCGCCTATCCCCGCTTCAAACCGGGTGATCCGCCCTGAGAACATCTTCCTGGAAGAAGGGGCCAAGGTGGAGCTCAGTATCCTCAATGCCACAGAAGGGCCTATCTACCTCGGAAAGGATTCTGAGGTGATGGAGGGGAACATGATCCGGGGTGCCTTTGCCCTCTGTGAACACGGGGTTGTAAAGATGGGGGCGAAGATCTACGGCCCCACTACCATAGGGCCGTACGGAAAGGTCTGCGGGGAGATCAACAACTCCGTCATTTTCGGGTATTCGAGCAAGGGTCATGACGGCTACCTCGGAAATTCTGTCCTCGGGGAGTGGTGCAACATCGGGGCCGACTCCAACAACTCCAATCTCAAGAACAATTACGCCAAGGTCAGGCTCTGGAATTACGCTACTGAACGATTCGACCAGACCGGACTCCAATTCTGTGGCCTGATGATGGGCGACCACAGCAAGACGGCCATCAATACCATGTTCAATACAGGTACGGTGATCGGGGTGAACTGCAACATCTATACCCCGGGATTTCCCAGGAATTTTGTGCCGAGTTTTAGCTGGGGGGGAGCTGCCGGATTCTCCACCTACCAGACCCAAAAAGCCTTTGAAGCGGCCAAAGTGATGATGGAGAGGAGGGGCCGGACTTTCGACGAGAAAGAAGCGGCCATTCTGGAACACGTCTTCGAGATCACAAAAAAATGGCGAAAGTACTCGTAGTACACCGGTCGGTGTCACTCTGATTTTTCATACCGGAACCAAAGCCGTATCTTTGCCCGCCTTTTATGATGAAAAGGAACATGAAAAAGAAAGTTGCCTTTTACACCCTGGGTTGTAAACTTAATTTCTCTGAAACTTCCACCATTGCGAGGAGTTTTACCGGTTTGGGATATGAACAGGTGGATTTTGAGCAGAAGGCAGACATCTATGTCATCAACACTTGTTCCGTCACCGAGAATGCCGATAAACGATTCAGGACGATCGTCAGAAAGGCCCAGAAACTGAACCCCCAGGCCTTCCTCATCGCCGTGGGTTGCTATGCACAGCTCAAGCCCGAAGAGCTTGCCGCGGTGGACGGTGTAGACTTGGTTCTCGGTGCCACGGAAAAATTCAAGATCACAGACTACCTCTCGGACCTCAGTAAGAACGACATGGGGGTCGTGCATTCCTGTGAGATTCAGGAAGCCGATTTCTACGTGGGCAGTTATTCCCTGGGCGACAGGACCCGTGCATTTTTAAAAGTTCAGGACGGATGCGACTACAAGTGCACCTACTGTACCATTCCACTGGCGAGGGGGATCTCAAGGAGCGACACGCTGGAAAATGTGCTCAAGAATGCCGCCGAGATCGCAGCCCAGGGTATCAGGGAGATCGTACTTACAGGAGTGAATATAGGGGATTACGGCAAGGGGGAATTTGGGAATAAAAAACACGAACACACTTTTTTTGAACTCGTCCAGGCCCTGGACGAGGTAGAGGGGGTGGAGCGCTTTCGCATCTCTTCCATTGAGCCCAACCTGCTCAGGAACGAAACCATATCCTTTGTAGCCAATTCCAGGACCTTTGTCCCCCATTTCCACATACCGCTCCAGAGTGGGAGCAATGCTGTCCTCAGGCGAATGAAGCGCAGGTATATGAGAGAATTATACGAGGAGCGGGTGGCGACCGTAAAAAGGACCATGCCCCATGCGTGCATAGGGGTGGATGTGATCGTAGGCTTCCCAGGGGAGACAGAAGAAGAATTCCTGGAGACCTACCGCTTCCTGAATGAACTCGACATCTCATACCTTCACGTCTTTACCTATTCGGAGCGCGCCAATACCGAGGCAGAACGCATGCCCGACCCGGTGCCGATGAAGATCCGGAACAAGAGGAGTAAAATGTTAAGGGGCCTGTCGGTCAAGAAAAGGAGGGCCTTCTATGAAAGTCAGCTCGGCACCTGCCGTACCGTCCTCTTCGAAGGGGAGAACAAAGGCGGATATATCCACGGATTCACCGAAAACTACGTAAAGGTGAAGGCACCCTGGGATCCGGCTCTGGTCAATACGCTTCACCGGATTGAAATGACGCGTATTGATGATGACGGACTGGTGAGATTCGAATTTATTCCCGAAAGTATTACGGCATAAAAAAACCTCCGGTAGGAGGTTGAACTTTCTAGATCCTGATGCCTACAGGCAACATTTCCTTGTACTGCCTGTTCTTTCTCAAGAAACCGGCGATCTGAGGACTTGTGGGAACTACCCTCAGGTTCTTTTCCTGTATATGATGCAGCACTGACTTTATGAATTCCTCGTGGAATCCTTCCGAAGAGATCTCCTCCGGAATGACCAGCTTGGTCAGGAAAACCTTCCGTTCCTGGGACGAATATTCGATCTTTGCGAGATGACCGTTAACCCTAGTCTCGAACTGTCGCAAGAAACTGTTGTCGTTAATGACTATTTGATTCATATAGTTAGTTTTATATAGGTTTCAGACAAAAAAATTACGATCTGATCGTAATCTGGTTGGGCTGCAAAAAAAATCGAAAAGAGGCTATTACAAACCTCGTTTCCAATTGAGACGGACTTCAAAAGTAGTGAAAAAAATGCTAAATTCCTAAGAAATATGATGTTCGGTATGATATGATGGAGCAAAAGATTCATGTGTATATGATGCCCGGAATGGCTGCCAACAGCCGGATCTTTAAAAACATCCGTTTGCCAGAGGATCGTTTTGTGACCCATCTGCTGGAATGGTTTGTCCCGGAGAGGGGAATGACCCTTGAAGCTTATGCCTGTAAGATGAATGAACAGATCACGGCAAAGCACCCGGTCCTGGTCGGCGTCTCATTCGGGGGCATGCTGGTGCAGGAGATGGCCAGGCATATGCCCGTGAAAAAGGTGATCATCATCTCCAGTGTAAAGAGAAATTCTGAAATGCCGAAGCGACTTGTATTTGCCAAATACACCCGTCTTCACAAACTCCTTCCCACTGGGCTGGTCAACAACCTAGATTTGGTGGCAAAATACGCCTTCGGTGAGACCGTTGCCCAGCGCATCGATCTCTATAAGGAATACCTGGAGGTCAGGGATAAATACTACCTGGACTGGGCCATCGACCAGATCGTCAACTGGAGGCAAAGCGAATGCGATCCGGGGATCGTCCATATCCATGGAGAAAAGGACGCCGTCTTCCCCAGACAGTACATAAAAGACTGTATCCAGGTAAATAACGGTACCCATACTATGATCATTCACAGATATAAATGGTTCAATGAACGTTTACCTGCAATTATTTTGGATTGAGGAATTTCTTATTTATACCTTTGAGTACCTTCAAAAAAGAAAACCATGAAAATTATAAAGTCCATTCTGATGATATGTGGTGTGCTCTTCATCGGGAGCACCCTGATCTTTGCCGTTCAACAGGGACATCTTTCCTATGAACCTGAAAAGCACATGACCGTCGATGAGAATTCCGACAAGAGCGTTGCTGAGGAGTATCGCATCACGGCCATTGAGATTCCTGCTGACCTGAATTTTGCAGGGGAGAAGGTGCCCCAGGAAGACCCGGAGATCATGGAAAGGATAGACCGGGAGTTTCTCGTAAATACCTACTGGCAGTCCAATGCCGTCCTTCTCATGAAAAGGGCGAACAAATATTTTCCGGTCATTGAACCCATCCTGGCCAAAAATGGGATCCCGGATGATTTCAAATACCTGGCCGTGGCTGAGAGCGGTTTACAAAATGTGGTTTCCCCTGCGGGGGCTGCCGGGTTCTGGCAGATCATGAAGGGAACCGGAAAGGAGTACGGCCTGGAGGTCAACTCAAACGTCGATGAACGTTACCACCTGGGGCTGGCTACGCAGCTCGCCTGCGAGTACCTGAAAAAGAACAAGGAGAAATTTGGTACCTGGACCCTGGCTGCGGCCTCATACAATGCGGGAGCCGGGGCGATCAACCGGTATATGGGTATACAGCAGGAGACCGATTACTACAACCTCCTGTTAGGGGAGGAGACAGGGAGGTATGTATTCAGGATCCTGGCTATCAAAGAGATCCTGACCCATCCTGAAAAATACGGTTTCGAGCTTGGGAAGGAAGACCTGTATGCCAATGTTCCCACTTTTGATGTAAAGATTGACAAACCCGTAGAAGACTTTGCGACCTTCGCCAAGGGGTACGGCATCAATTACAAGGTTCTGAAGCGGCACAATCCCTGGTTAAGGGAACCCCATCTGAACAATGCCTCTGGAAAAGAGTACACCATAGAAATTCCAGAAAAAGGATATTATACAGTATCCCGTTAAGAGGCGGGATCAGATCTTCTTCATCTGCTGCTGCATCATCTTGATCTGCTCGCCAAGCATATTGTTCTTGTCGAGTTTCTTGGCTTCCTGTAACAGGGTGGTGGCCTCCCTCTTTCTTCTTTTTTGCATGGCGATCCCTGCCAGGCTCAGTTTGGCCATTGCCAGGTCGTAGTCCATATTCAGGCCCAGTTTAAGGGCCTTACGGAAGTATTTTTCTGCCTGGGTGAGGTTTTTTTGTGAATAAATGATACCGAAGAGGTAATTGTAATAGCCCTGTTGTTTCGTAGTCAGGGCGGCTTCCGGGTTTTTGATCTTCTCCAGCCATCTTTCCGTGCCCTCCATGTCCTGTTTTCTCATCCTCAGGAAAGCCAGGAGGATGATCTCATTCCTGAAATAAAGGAATATGAAGATCAGGGACAGCAGGATCAGGAAAATTCCATTCCCGATATATCCTTCCACAAATTGATAGATGGCGTAGGCTATAATGGCAGCTGTGATGACCAGCTTGATATTTTTGTTGAACATAGTTACTATTGGATTAATTCATAGGTTATGGAAGAGGTGATCGTCGTGGGGATCTTTTGTGTCCCCATCTGGGCGAGGGTGGAATACCCCTTCGAAATTCCTTCAACTTTCATCCTCAGGATAAAACCGGATCTGAGGTCAGTAGTGACTCTTGTGTTTTGCGTTCCGTCCAGTACCATCGTGGTAGCAGGTTCCTCGATCTTTAAGACGATTTCAGCGGTTCCGCTGATAGAAGCATTCTTTCCGTCCAGAGAATCGAGTTTCCAGAGGGTGTTGGCATTCAGTTTACCGGAATAACTGTTCTTCCAGGTATCACCCACCTTGATAGTTCTGTCGGGATAGATATAGGTCATTTGTTTGTAGCTGTCAGACAGGGCTTTGGAACCGAACTCATTCTTGAGAGACGATCGGAGCATGTTGACGGCAAATGCCTCCTGTAATCCGGAAGCCCGGATCATTTTAGCCACGATGCTGTCGCCTCCTTTTACTTCCACAATGTCTCCGTTGGCCCGCATGGTCATGTGCACAGGTTCATTGAGCAGGCTGTGGAAAATGCGGGACTGCACATCATCCGGATCGAGGTCTTGCGCATTGACCTCGAGGACCACCCCCTGCATGCTGGAGGTCATCTTCATAAAGAGCTCCTGGAAGGTGATATCTATAGAGTAGGTGTCCTCTGTCTTTCCGGTCACTTTAAATTCCAGTGTGCCACTGAGGTCGTTGGTGACCTCGTGTGCCGCTCCATCGATCTCCTGGACGATGTCCTGACGAGCCACTTGCCTCACCTGGAATACGTCTCCCTTTTTCAAATTGTATTGCAGTTTTTCCTGCCCTTTACAAATGGGAGATAAAACCAGAAATGTGACAAAAAATGCTAAGATTTTAAAGTGCATGGATGCGCTGTTCTTGCTTGCGGCAAAAGTACTAAAAACTATCCTAAATATTTTTCAAATCGATTTGGCAAAGAAAAAACTCTTCGTATATTTGCGCCCAGATTTTGAGAAGGAGCGAAGGAAAATTCTTCGCACAAATTTAAGACTAGCATGAAAAGGACATTTCAACCGTCAAAGCGCAAGCGAAGGAACAAACACGGATTCAGAGAGCGTATGGCTTCGGCCAACGGAAGGAAGGTTCTTGCCAGCCGAAGAGCGAAGGGAAGAAGGAAATTAACTGTGTCTTCTGAGCCTCGACACAAGAAGTAAATGATTGAAATATAGCGATATAAAGGTGTTACTTTCTCAAAGTAGCACCTTTTTTTTGCGCAGTAATCACAGTAGAACCACGAAATAACAATTAGAACACTATGCCAAAAAGAGAAGATCTCAAATCGATATTGATCATCGGTTCCGGTCCGATCATCATCGGACAGGCCTGCGAATTTGATTACTCCGGATCTCAGGCCCTGCGGTCGCTAAGAGAAGACGGGATTGAGACCATCCTGATCAACAGCAACCCTGCGACCATTATGACGGATCCCACCATGGCCGATCATATCTATCTTCTCCCCCTGACCACAAAGTCGATCATAGAAGTTCTGAAGAAACACCCCAACATAGACGCTGTACTGCCGACCATGGGCGGGCAGACGGCCCTGAACCTGTGTATAGAGGCAGGAGACAAAGGCATTTGGGAAGATTTTGACGTGGAGATCATCGGGGTCGACATAGACGCCATCAACATCACCGAAGACCGGGAGAAATTCCGTAAACTCATGGAACAGATAGGGGTAGGCATGGCTCCTCAGGCTACAGCCACCTCCTTCCTGAAGGGAAAGGAGATCGCACAGGAATTCGGGTTTCCCCTCGTGATCAGGGCCTCCTATACCCTGGGAGGGGCCGGAGCCTCCATCGTTTACAAACCCGAGAATTTTGACGAACTGCTCAGTCGCGGCCTTGAAGTTTCCCCCATCCACGAGGTGATGATAGACAAGGCACTGATGGGGTGGAAGGAATACGAACTGGAATTGCTCCGTGACAAGAATGACAACGTGGTCATCATCTGTACCATCGAAAACATGGACCCCATGGGGATACACACAGGGGATTCCATCACCGTAGCTCCGGCCATGACCCTGTCTGACCGTACCTTCCAGCGTATGCGGGATATGGCTATCAAGATGATGCGGAGCATCGGGGATTTCGCCGGGGGATGCAACGTACAATTCGCCGTAAGCCCTGATGAGAAGGAAGACATCATTGCCATAGAGATCAACCCAAGGGTGTCGAGATCCTCGGCCCTGGCTTCCAAAGCGACCGGGTATCCCATCGCCAAAGTAGCTGCAAAACTCGCCATAGGATATTCCCTGGACGAACTGGAGAACCAGATCACCAAATCGACCTCCGCCCTTTTTGAGCCTACCCTGGATTATGTTATCGTAAAGATCCCGAGGTGGAATTTCGACAAGTTCGAGGGATCAGACCGTACTCTGGGGCTCCAGATGAAATCAGTAGGGGAGGTGATGGGCATAGGCCGTTCCTTCCAGGAGGCCCTGCACAAGGCCACACAGTCCCTGGAGATCAAGAGGAACGGGCTGGGAGCCGACGGAAAAGGCTATACCAACTATGATCAGATCATCAGCAAACTCACCATTCCCAGCTGGGACCGCGTTTTCGTGATCTACGATGCCATTCAGCTCGGAATTCCCCTGAGCAGGATCCACGACATCACCAAGATCGATATGTGGTTCCTCAAACAATACGAAGAACTGCATTTCCTGGAACAGGAAATTTCAAAATACACTGTGGAATCCCTCCCGAAAGAGCTTTTGCTGGAGGCCAAACAAAAGGGATTTGCAGACCGGCAGATCGCTCATATGCTCGATTGTTACGAAAGCGAGGTGCACAAGAAGAGGATGGCCCTGGGGATCAACCGGGTCTACAAGCTGGTAGACACCTGTGCCGCAGAATTCAAGGCCATGACCCCCTATTACTATTCCACGTTTGAGGAAGAGGTGGAAACTCCGGAAGGGGAGCGATATGTCACCAATGACAGTGAAGTGACCGACAGAAAGAAGATCGTGGTCCTCGGATCAGGACCCAACAGGATCGGGCAGGGGATCGAATTCGATTACTGCTGCGTTCACGGGGTCCTGGCTGCAGCGGAATGCGGCTATGAGACCATCATGATCAACTGTAACCCGGAAACGGTATCCACCGATTTCGATACGGCAGACAAACTGTATTTTGAACCCGTCTTCTGGGAACACATCTACGACATCATCCTGCATGAGAAACCGGAAGGGGTGATCGTACAGCTCGGGGGTCAGACCGCCCTGAAACTGGCAGAAAAACTCGATAAATACGGGATCAAGATCATGGGAACGAGCTTTAAGTCGCTCGACCTTGCCGAGGATCGCGGAAGCTTCTCCCGCCTTTTGAAGGAGAACGACATCCCTTATCCACAATTTGGGGTAGCCGAAAGCGCAGACGAAGCCATTGAACTGGCCAAGGAACTTAAATTCCCACTCCTTGTGAGGCCTTCCTACGTACTTGGGGGACAGGGCATGAAGATCGTGATCAACAAGGAAGAGCTGGAAGAACACGTAGTAGATCTCCTGCAGAAGATCCCGAACAACAAGCTTCTGCTCGATCATTATCTGGACGGGGCCATTGAGGCAGAGGCCGACGCTATTTGCGACGGGAAGGATGTGTATATCATAGGTATCATGGAGCACATTGAACCCTGCGGGATCCACTCCGGCGATTCCAATGCCACCCTGCCGCCGTTCAACCTGGGGGAGTTCGTGATGCAACAGATCAAAGACCACACTAAAAAGATCGCCCTGGCCCTGAATACCGTCGGGCTCATCAACATACAGTTCGCCATCAAGGACGATGTCGTCTATATCATCGAGGCCAATCCAAGGGCATCCAGGACCGTGCCTTTCATTTCCAAGGCCTATGGAGAACCCTATGTGAATTACGCTACCAAGATCATGCTTGGGGAGAAGAAACTGAAGGATTTCAAATTCAATCCCCAGCTCGAAGGTTTTGCCATCAAACAACCGGTGTTCTCTTTCAATAAATTCCCGAATGTGAACAAGAATCTGGGGCCGGAAATGAAGAGTACCGGAGAAAGCATTCTCTTTATAGACAGCCTGAAGGACGACGAGTTCTACAACCTCTACACCAGGAGGAAGATGTACCTGAGCAAGTAAATTCCGGTAAGAGTTAATCGGAATGGCAGGTCAGGACCTGTTCAGTCGGGCCGTAACCTGTACCTGTATCTCCTGGGCTATTTTCTTGAAAAGAAGCCTGGGGACCTTGATCTTGTGATCCTCCGTTCTCACGACAAAGGCTGTTTCCACAACAATGGAATCTCCATCTCTGTTCAGGGTAACCGTGGTGGTAATGGGGCGTGTTACCCCGTGCATGGTCAGGTCCCCGCTCAGTTCAAATGGCCTGGGATCTTCCGTGATCTGTTCCGGATTGAAGGATGCGATCTTCCCCGCGAAATAAGCCTTTGGGTATTTGTCTGATTCGATGTAATTCTCATTGAAATGCTCCTGCATCAACTTCTTTTTAAAGTTGAATTCCTTCACCAGGAGGAGAGAGGCCATATCGCCGCTATCACTTAAAACCATATTCACCTTCTCGTTCACAGCGTAGATATCTTCCAGAGGCGTGGAAGCATCAAAGATGATCTCCGCAGCTTCGGTACGGTACGTTTGCTGAGCCGTACATAATCCGCTACAGATCAGAAATATGACAAAGAAATACTTCCTCATTCGGGAAAATCTTGGTTAGCCCATTCCGAGATGAGTGCACGGGCTGTCTGAGGCATCAGGCCATTGGGAGGCATTGGGTTGGTAGTGCTATTGATCCGAGACAACAACCCTCGATTTTGGATGGCACTTTTCACTTCGTTTAAGGTGGTCAAAGACATGGGCGCATTTTGAGTAGGAGGGTTACCATGGCAAGATAGGCAATTCCCCTGTATGATAGGCCGGATGTCACTCTGGTAGCTCAATGCCGTAGGGTCGTCGTTGGGATCATCCATGGGAGCCCCTTCGGAGTTGTCACTTTTAGAGCAACCCACGGCAAATACCATTGCTCCGATCAACAAGACAGTTATTTTTTTCATGGCTATATGTTTTTAGTTAGTTGTTGATATACAGTTTCTTAAGAGTAAGATGAAGGATGTATTGGCTGGTTGCGTCACGATGGGGAAATAGGGTTAGTTTCAGTGCCCTTTTCCCAGGGGTCTTCAGTACGATTGACAAATTATTCGTAAGTTTAAAAGTAAAGCATTCATCTCATTTTCAAAATCTGACCGCTATGAAAAGAATTGTTGCTATTCTCTGGATCTTTTTGTTGCCTTGTCTGGTGATCGCCCAGGATGACCTCCTCTCATCCATCGACAAAACCGATACAACTGCGACTGCAGAAGCCGCCTTTAAAGGTCTAAAGATCGTGAATTTCGAGTCTACCAAAATGGTGAACAAAAAGGAGTTTTACTTTATCGTATTCCACCGGTTTGGAAGTATACAAACAGGGCTGGACGGTTTTTTCGGGCTAGATTTTGCCAATACCCGCCTCCACTTTATCTATGGTTTCACGGATGGGTTTAACCTCTCTGTCTCCCGAAATTCCTTTAACAAGACCTATGATATTTCCGGGAAATACCGCTTTGTGCAGCAAAGCGACGATTTCCCTGTAACCCTGGTGGGCTACAGCCAGGTAGCCTTTAACACCCTCCTGGATGAGCCCGTGCTTCAGAGGGAAGTGACCCTGGGCGACCGGACCTCTTTTACCCAGCAGCTGCTCATCAGCAGAAAGGTCAGCGAAAAGGTATCCCTGCAGCTGATGCCGACCTATTTTTACGAAGGATACGTAGATTATGCCCCCCAGGATAACTCCCAGTTTGCCCTTGGTATTGGGGGCAGGGTAAAACTCTCCAAACGTTTTAGCCTGAATATGGATTATGGCTGGCATTTGAACCGGGCTGATGGTTCTCCTTTTGTGAATCCCTTATCTATCGGTGTAGATATTGAGACGGGAGGACATGTTTTTCAGCTGCATTTCACCAATGCTCAGCCTACTTTCGAAAGTGGTTTCTTAGGAAATGCGATAGGCGACTGGGGAGACGGGAATATCTATTTCGGTTTTAACCTGAGCCGTGTTTTTAATTTCTGACCACAGTTCTCAATCCTCCCATTCCGTGTGGAAGATGCCGTCCTTATCTGTGCGCTCATAGGTGTGGGAACCGAAGTAATCTCTCTGAGCCTGGATCAGGTTCAGGGGGAGCCTGCCTGAGGTATAGGCATCGAAATAGGTAAGAGAATTGGAAAGCCCGGGCAGGGGTATTCCGTGAGCTGCTCCATAGGCTACCAGGGATCTCACCGAAGAGAGAGTTTCCTTGATGGCACCGGCAAAGGAGGTATCCAGCAGGAGGTTTGGCAGATCAGGATCCTTCTCGTAGGCCCGGGCGATGTCGGCCAGGAGCCCGGCCCGGATGATACATCCGGCTCTCCAGATCCTGGCGATGGTCCCCAGTTCTAGCTCATACCCGTATTCTTTGGATGCTTCGGCCAGTTGATGCAGTCCCTGTGCATAGGTAATGATGAAGGAAAAGTAAAGCGCCTCCTCAGTCATCCTTTCCAGTTCAGCTTTTCCGAGCTTTTGAGGGCGGGGTCTTCCGTAGAGTTTTTCGGCATTTATACGATCGGATTTCAGGGCTGAGATTTCCCTCATACTGACGGCTATGTCGATGCTCGGTACCGGGATTCCAAGGTCCATGGCGTTCTGGGAGGTCCACTTTCCCGTACCCTTCTGTTTAGCCTTGTCCAGGATCTTATCGACCAGCTGGCCGGGGCCCTCCTCGTCATCCTTGGAAAGGATATCAGCTGTGATCTCTACCAGGAAGGACTGCAGCCGGCCTTTGTTCCATGCGCTAAAAATTCGGTGCATCTGCTCATTCCCCATATCTCCCGCCTTGCCAAGGATATCGTAAATTTCCGAGGTAAGCTGCATCAGCCCGTATTCTATGCCGTTGTGAACCATCTTCACGTAATTCCCGGCCGATTTGGGTCCGAGGTAAGCCACACAGGGTTCACCCTTGTATTTTGCTGCAACGGCCTCGAAGATAGGTTTTACTTCCTGATACGCTTCCCGTGAACCCCCGGGCATGATGCTGGGGCCTTTCCTCGCTCCCTTCGCCCCCCCGGAGACGCCGGCACCGAAGAAGTGTATCCCTTTCCCCCGGAGATAGGATTCCCGCCTGTCCGTATCCGTAAAAAGGGAATTCCCTCCGTCTATGATCAGGTCGCCCCGGTCTATATGAGGTAACAGATCTTCAATCACGTTGTCGACGATTTTTCCGGCCGGTACCAGCAGCATGATCTTCCTGGGTTGCTGCAAGGCAGAAATAAAGGTTTTCAGGTCATCGGTCGCATTGACCCGATCCAGGTCGCCCCCCTCTTCCTTTAGCGCACTCACCTTTTCACGATCGAGATCGTACCCATAGGCTTTAAATCCCTTTTCCGCGACGTTTAGGATAAAATTCCTGCCCATGACCCCCAGGCCAATCAACCCAAAATCATACCCTTGCTTTGCCATATTATTTGTTTTTCGCTTCTATTTTGTGAATGTGAATCCCCTTCTGTACAGAGAATGCCCCTTTGCATAGGGCCCGGAGACTGTTTCGATCAAAAGTAATTGAAATTATTAACTTTTAGTGCGTACTTTGGACCCTTCTTGGAGCACTTTCTCTCCGGGATAAATGCCAGAAAAATGGACAGAACTGAAAGTCATATGCTGATCATCTTCGGGGCTTCGGGCGACCTTACGGCCCGAAAACTGATCCCGGCCCTGTTCCATCTATACTGCGGAGGGTACCTGCCTGAAAATTTCCTGATACTCGGGGTGAGCCGCTCGGCATTTTCCGACGAGGAATTCAGGAGGAAGGTGATTTTTGAGAGTACCTACCTGGAAGGGGATCTCAAAAAAAAGGGAAGGGAGATCGCAGAGGAATTTGCCCAAAAACTGTTCTATCACGACCTAGGTGCAAGTTATGAGGCGTCCTATGTGGCGCTTTCCAAGCGGATAGGATCCCTTAACGAAACTTATCAGACCCGCAACAACTTTATTTTCTACCTGTCGACCCCTCCGAATATATACGAAGTGATCGCCAAAAACCTCTCCGAGCAGGGACTTACCCACAAGGATGAAGGCTGGAAGAGGCTGATTGTCGAAAAGCCCTTTGGGTACGACCTGGCTTCTGCCAAGAACCTCAATAACAGCCTTCATCAATACTTCCACGAGGATCAGATCTTCAGGATCGACCATTATCTGGGGAAGGAAACCGTGCAAAACCTGCTCGTGACCCGTTTTGCGAACAGCATTTTCGAGCCCCTCTGGAACCGAAACTATATTCAGCACATCGAGATCACTAATGCCGAGAGCGTCGGGGTGGAGAAAAGAGGCGGATATTATGACGGAGCGGGTGCCCTGAGGGATATGTTCCAGAATCACCTGCTGCAGATCGTTTCCCTGGTGGTCATGGAACCTCCCATCAGTGCGGACGCGGAATCCATCCGGAATGAGAAGGTGAAGGCTCTCAAATCCCTCCGTATTCTGAAGGATGAGCAAAGCCTGAAGGAAAATATTATCAGGGGTCAATACCTGGCTGCGGAGATCGATGGGAAGAAGGTAAAGGGTTACAGGGAGGAAGATGGGGTGAATCCTGATTCAACCACCGAAACCTTTGTCGCTATCAAGTTCTTTGTCGACAACTGGCGGTTGAAGGACGTTCCTTTTTATGTGCGGACGGCCAAGCGTATGCCTACCAAGGTAACCGAGGTGGTCATCCATTTTAAGCCGCCCCACCACAAGATCTTTACGGAGTCCGGGATGCTCAATAAGGACAATAAACTCATTATCCGCATTCAGCCCGATGAGGGAATCCTGATCAAATTTGGGGTGAAAGTTCCGGGGCAGGGATTCAAGGTGGAGCGGGCCAATCTGGATTTTTACTATGACAGCCTGATCGAAAAAAACCTGATGGCGGCCTATGAGCGCCTTCTACTCGATGCCATGCAGGGCGATGCCACGCTCTATGCACGGGCAGATGAGGTGGAAGCTGCCTGGGAATTCGTCGACCCCATCCTGCAGTTCTGGAAGACGAGCAAGGACGCAATGATCTACGGGTATTCTGCCGGTGTATGGGGCCCTCAGAATGCAGATGACCTCCTGGAAGGGGAGAACACCTGGCGCAACCCGGGATCCAACCTGGCAGATGATCCTGGATTCTGTGTTATAAAATAAGGAAGATGAACGTACGCGTATACGAGACCAAAAACTCTGTTGCCACACACTTTGCAGCCTTTCTGGAAGAGGAGATCAGAGGGAGGGAAGAATATCACATGGCCCTTTCCGGGGGTAGCACTCCGAGGATCCTCTTTGAAGAGCTCTCCAAAACCGACCGATACAAGATCGACTGGGGAAAAGTGTACCTCTACTGGGGCGATGAGCGTTGTGTCCCCCCAAACGACGAGGAGAGCAATTACAAGATGACTGTGGATCACCTTCTGCGAATTGTTCCTATTCCTGAGGAAAACATCCACCGGATCATGGGGGAGAACGAACCCAGTGTAGAGGCACTGCGATATGGCATCCTCCTGGAGAGGGAACTTCCTTCCGGTTCGGGGATCCCTGTATTCGACATGGTCATCCTCGGAATGGGGGAGGACGGTCATACCGCCTCCATCTTTCCGCATGAGATCCACCTATGGGATTCGGAACAGAATTGCGAAGTGGCCACCCATCCGGAAAGCGGACAAAAACGGGTCACCATCACCGGGCGTTTGATCAATAACAGTAAGGAAGTAGCGTTTTTGGTGACCGGGGCAGGCAAGGCCGACAAAGTTCAGAGCATCCTTGGAAAATCCCAGGGTTACAGGCAATATCCCGCAGCCCTGGTGGAACCTGTCTCCGGTAAGCTAAGCTGGTACCTCGATGCGGAAGCCGCCTCCGCCCTGCAGAGTCTTAATTCAGATTAAATGGGGTAGTGGGTTCTTCCTCCTGAAGATCATCGTCCTCGGCCCTTTTTAAGATCTTATCCGGGAGAGACTTCTTGGCCTTGGCGCCCATTTTCTTGAGCTTTTCAATACTGATGATGATATTGCCCCTGCCTTCCACCAGTTTATTCATCGCCCCCCTGTATTCATTCTTCGCCTCGTCCATCTTTTTACCCACCCGGGTGAGGTCCGTCACAAACCCTTCGAACTTGTCGTAGAGGGCACCCGCCTGTCTGGCGATCTCAATGGCATTCCGCTGCTGTTTCTCGTTATTCCACATGGTGTCTATAGTACGCAGGGTGGCCAGGAGGGTCGAAGGCGTAACGATGACGATGTTCTTTTCAAAGGCCTTGTTGTACAGGGCGGGATCCTGGTTGATAGCCACGGAAAAGGCTGTCTCTATGGGCACGAACATCAGGACAAAGTCCGGACTTTCCATATCGTACAGATCCTCGTATTTTTTGGAGGAGAGCTGATCCACGTGTTTTTGTAGGGAGTTGATGTGATTTTTTAAGAAATTCTCCTGGAGATCCTCCTCGGCATTGACAAATCGCTCGTAATCCGTCAGGGATACCTTGGAATCTATGACCATTTTCTTCCCATCCGGCAGGTTGATCACCACGTCAGGCAGGACCCTGCTGCCATCTTCCCTGGTAAAGCTTTTCTGGACGGTGTATTCCCTGTCTTTTTCAAGCCCCGACTTCTCCAAAACCTTTTCCAGGACGAGTTCTCCCCAGTTACCCTGCATCTTGCTGTCGCCTTTGAGGGCTTTGGTAAGGTTTTCGGCTTCCTTGGTGATCTTGAGGTTTTGGTTTTGCAGGTTGAGCAATTGTTCCCTCAGGGCCGAATGTATGCTGATATTCTCTTTCTGGCTCTCCTCCACCTTTTTCTCAAAAAGCTGAATCTTTTCCTGTAGGGGGTTGAGGATGTGTTTGATATTCTTCTGGTTTTGCTCCGTGAATTTCAGGCTTTTCTCATCCAGGATCTTGTTGGCCAGGTTCTCGAATTCCTTGGTGAATTTCTCCTGCAGGTCGGCCACCTCCTCTTTCTGATCCTCCAGTTTTTGCCGCAAATTCTCGAGATCGGCCTCATTTCTTGTGACCAGTTGGTTCAGCCTGCTGTTCTCGGTCCTGAGGTCTTCCACCACTTGCTTCTCCCCGCTTAGCCGCAACTCCAGTTCTTCCCGGTTCTTACCCAGTTGACGTTCCCTTTCCTCCAGGGTACTCTGAATGGATTTTCGTTTTAAACGCTCGATATAGATCCCCAGAAAGAATCCCACCAAAATAGCCAGTAAGGCAACCACCAACAATGTGATCTCCGTGCTCATCACCTTTTGATTTTCATGTAAAGATAGGCCATCTTCCTTTAAGACGTGAGTTGGGACACCCTAGTTTTTGATTTTAAAGGTCCCGGTTCCGGGATCAAAATCGATGAGATCTGAAGGGAACAGATTTTGAAAACTCTGGTTCTCAATATGTCGGCAGGGTGGACCGAAATGGTGGCCGGACTTGTCCAGGATCAGCATCTGGTCACAGAGTTGTATAGCCAGGTCGATCTCGTGGGTCGTGTAAATCACCGTCTTTCCAAATTCCCGGGCGATCCCTTTCATGGTTTTTAGGACCTGAACTTTATGGTACAGGTCGAGGTGGGTCGTGGGTTCGTCCAGCATCATGATGGGCGTGTCCTGGGCGAGAGCTCTGGCGATGAGTACTTTCTGAAGTTGCCCATCGCTGAGTTCATAACACTTCCTGTTTTCCAGGGCCTCCAGCCCCGTGTTCCGTATAGATAAAGCCACGGCATCCGTATCCTCCTCCGTAAGGGTTCCCAGCCAATTCGTATAAGGTTGGCGACCCAGGCTGATCAATTCCCTGACGGTCAGGTTCCTTGTGGGGAGGGGTTCTGTGAGGACAATACTCAGGGAGGACGCCAGTTCCTGTGGGGTGAGGCTGTTGATGGATTTACCAGTGATACGTACCTGCCCGGAAAGTCGGCGCTGTACCCCCGCCAGGGTCCGAAGCAGGGTCGATTTTCCGATCCCGTTGGCCCCGACGATGGAAACGAATTCCCCTTGTGCCAGGCTGAAATTCAAATCCCTGGCGATCACAGTATCCTCCCCATTCCTGCCGGAGTACCCTATGCTCAAATTCGATATTTCCAGTACGTTTTGCATGTTATGACCTGCCCTCAAATTAAAAACCGGGGACGCTAAGGTAGGTATTCTTTAAAACTTTGGGGACCGTTTACTGGTCCATCTAAAAGATCATATTCCGTTTCCTCAGCAATAACCAGATGACCACCGGTGCACCTACGATGGAGGTAATCGCATTGATCGGAAGGACGTAGGATGAGGAGGGAAGCTGGGCGAGGGTATCACAGAGCAATAACAGGATGGCACCGTACAGGAGCACTCCGGGAACGAGGATTCTGTGGTCGGTCGTGTTGAAAAGTTGGCGGGTCAGATGGGGAACGGCCAGTCCGATAAAGGCGATGGGACCTGCAAAGGCGGTGACTGAACCGGCCAGGAGCCCTGTGGCTACGATGATGACATTCCTGGACCTGTCTATCCTGACCCCCAGGCTGCGGGCGTAATTCTCTCCCAGCAGCAGGGCATTCAGGGATTTGATCGAGCCTATGCTCAACAACAAACCAACTAAGCAAATGACCCCCAGGACAAGGACCTGTGAACCACTTAAATTTCCTACAGTCCCGAAGGTCCAAAAGATATATTGCTGCAATTCTTCGGCTTTGGCAAAGTAGGAGAGCACGGTGACCACAGCGGCCGTGATACTCGCAAACATGAGTCCGATGATCAGTAAAGCCATGGTATCCTTGACCCGCCTGGCCACTGCCACCACGGTGAGCAGGACGAGAATACTCCCCAGGCTGGAGGCCAGGGTAAGGGCCAGGTCATTCACCAGGGCGAAACCGGCGAATAATATTCCTCCTCCCATGATCAGCAGGGCGGCCCCCAGACTGGCCCCGGAGCTGATCCCCAGGACAAAAGGGCCCGCAAGAGGATTCCGGAAAAGGGTTTGCATCAGCAATCCGCTCAGGGAAAGGCCTGCACCCACCAGGATGGCCGTAAATGCCTTGGGAAGGCGATACTCCCAGATAATGTATTGCTGGGATTTGTCTGCACTCCCAAAGCCAAAGAGTTCTCCCAGGGTTGTTGAGAATGGGATTTCCACCGACCCAAGGCTGATGTTGATCCCGAAGCACAGCAACAGCATGAGGATCAAAAGGGCAAACTGATATGGAATCTTTGAATTCAACTATTGAAGGGGCTTAAAAAAGTAGGGTGTATGTTCCGGAAGGATGTCCGGGTGAAAGATATGGATCAGGTCCCTCAGGATCAGATCCGGCCTGTTCGGTCCGAGCTCAAAAAATGTGAGTCCGCCTGTCTCCCCCTTGCTCAGGGCATAGGTATAGATCTTCCTTTCCTGGAAAGGGCGAAATTCTTTGTAATGGGGGTTGGTCGCTTCCATTTCCTCGTAGGAAGTGAACTGTGACGGGGATATCCAGATGTCTGCTTCTTTTGATCGGCTCAGCACGCTCTCCAGACTCAGGGAAAGGCTACCGGTGTCTTCGGTATTATCCCAGAGGTAGGTTCCGTTGGCATCGCGTATGAATTCGGCGGCCCAGCTGTTCCCTCCGGGAGCATACCACACATCCTTGTAGAGAGCGCCACTCATGACGGCGGGGATTTGTTCTGCCCTGCCCGCAAGCTCACGGGCATCTTTGTAAGAGGTCGCTATGGAATCAAAGAGGGTTTTAGCTTTGTCCTCCATCTGGAAAAAAGGTGCAAAGAATTTGATCCATTCTGCCTTACCCAGAGGGGTCTGCTCTGTCCAGTCCCCATTGTAAACCACGGGTATACCCGAGCGGATCAGCGTCTCATAGGCCTTATTCCGGGCAGCGATACCAAAGCCCACGACCAGATCAGGCCGGAGGCTGAGGGTCATTTCCGTGTTCATCATTTCATTGTTCCCCAGGTTGGCTATTTCTCCGGATGCTATCCTGCGCCTGGTATTCTCTGATGAGATATAGTCCGTTCCCGGAAATCCCACCAGACGGTCGCCTACACCCAGGGCCTCAAGGGCCGGTATATGGGTAGTGGAGGTGACAACGACCCTTTCCACCGGGACAGGGACTACCGCGTCGTATTGCCCGGGGTCTATAAGGTCTTTCCTGTCAGCGTTTTTTGGAACCAGGGCATATACAAAAGGTCTCTCGGCCTGGGGCCAGGGTTGCAGTACGCTGATCAGTGTAATCCCCCCGGGAGTCTTGCTCATATGGAATCCCCTTGCAAAGTGGATGGTTTCTGAACTTTCCGGGTCCCCAACCTTAATTTTGGCTACATCAATGCTGTCTTCCTGTTCCCTGCAACCCAGGAAACAAAAAACCAGAATCAATACAATACATCTCATATGGCTCAATTACGGTCCTCAAAAGTAATCTTATTTACCCTAAGAGTAAAAGGAGGGGCAATTTCCTTATCTTCGCCCCGAACTTAGGTTGCCGGCCCGGTCATCGGGGCGGCATTAAAAGGGAATCCGGTGAGAATCCGGTACTGTTCCCGCAACTGTAAGCTCAGTAGGGCCTCAAATGGAGGAACTACGTTTGACATCTCTTCAAAACCACTGTCCGATGACGGGAAGGTCGATGTTAAAACGCAAGTCAGGAGACCTGCCTGGTTCAGAATCGAATACTAACTTTCGGGATAAAAGTTTTCGTATGCAACCTCAT
>NZ_JBFGBM010000027.1:0-19945 GCF_041567615.1 Muriicola sp. | reverse complement strand
GTGGGCCACGAACTCTTCTTTTTTTTCCTCAATGAATTCCTGGAATTTCAGGTCGAATTCTGATTTGATGGCGTCCACATGGTTCTTGATCGCCTGTACCTTTTCCGTTCGGATCAGGCGCTGCAACTCCCCGACCAGGTTTTCCATAGACATGGCATGGTAATCCTGCATTGGGATATGATGCCTGCGGTGATTATCCTCGTCCTCGGCATCCTCTGCATTGGAGTCATCGATCTCTTCGTGTACATCTTCCTTATTCTCCGGGGCAGGCTTCTCCTCCGCCTTTTCTTCTGCAACCTCAGAAACCTCCTGTTCTGCTGTAACCTCAGGGGTATTTTCTTCAGTTTCAGCCGGAGTTTTCTTCTCCGCCTTTTCTTTTGCGGGTTTGGTGGCCGACTTGGCGGCAGGTTTCCTCTTTTTTAATTCTCCGGACGTTTTCTCTGAGGTCGATGTGACCTCAGTAGCCTCCGGTTTTTCCTCTTCCCCTACATCAGTGTGCAGTTCCTGGTCTTTTTCTTCCAACATGATCGTCTGGATTAGTGCGTTTGGGACCTAATTCCCTCTGTAAGATACTAACAACCCTACAGACAACAAAGGTAATCAATCTACTTTTACACCGGGGACAGGCCCTTTTCCGTCAAATCAGAATCAACCCGACTAAGATTCCTGCCATATCTCCCATGCTCTCTGTGCCTGGAACTCCAGCATGGCCTGGCCGTTGCTTATTGCTGCGCCCATTTGTTCACCTGCCTTCATGAACGCCGTTTTCTCCGGGTTGTATACCAGGTCGAACAGCAGGTGGTCAGTAGTGATATAATCGTAGGGGATTTCCGGTTTTTCCTCTACCCGGGGGAAGGTCCCCAAGGGGGTGCAATTGATGATCAGGGTGTGGGATTTCAACCTCTCTTCGGTGAGTTCATCGTACCCCCACTGACCCACGTCGGGTGTGCGCGAGACTGTGACGTAACGAATCCCCAGTTTTTTCAGGCTGTAGGCGATCGCCAGGGATGCCCCGCCGGAACCGAGGATCAGGGCATGTGCATGATCGCGCTTCCTAAGAAAGGGCTCCAGGGATTTTTGAAACCCATGGGCATCGGTGTTGTATCCTTCGAGCCCGGTTCTGGTAAACTTAATGGTGTTGACAGCACCAATCTCCCTGGCCTCAGGATGTAACCGGTGGAGGTAAGGGATGATCTGTTGCTTGTAAGGGATGGTCACGTTGAGTCCGCCCAGATTCTGTTCTTCCTTTAAAAGGGTCTCGAGATCGGAAATTTCCGGCAGATCGAAATTTTCATAGGAGTACTCTTTAAGCCCTTGTTCCTCGAAGAAGCGGGTAAAATACCCCCTGGAGAAGGAATAGGAGATATTCCTTCCCAAAAGGCCGAACCTATTTTTTTTCCCTGCTTTTTCCATACCATTCCAAACCGATGAGGATCAGGATGCCCAATATAATATACCCAATGGCCCACCAGGATTCTGTCAGCGACATATCCGGGAGATACCTCTCGTAATTCCTGATGACCGGGTCGCCATTGCTGTCGAAAAGTACCTGTCCCAGGGAATCTTCGGCAAAGATAGTCCTTTTCCAGGGCCAGACCACCCCCAGGCTGCCTGTGATAAAGCCGATTATGGTGGCCGTCGTAATATGCCTGAAATGCTTGAGCACGTACCCGAGCAGGTGGGAAAGGGTCACAAGGCCGGCCGCTGAACCCAGGGTGAAGACGGCCAGTATCTTCAGTGTATCGATGCGCTCTGTGTTGGAGGTAAAACTGAAATCCCCCTGAACTACCTCCGCTATGGTGTCATAGAGTGCATTTACGGAATCGACCAGCAGAAGTACGTAATTGCCCAACAGGATCAGGATAAAGGAACCCGAAAGTCCCGGAAGTGTCATGCCAGACACGCTGATGATCCCGCAGAGGAAGATGAACAGGAGATTGTCATTTTCCCTGGCCGGACTCAGGAAACTGATGGAGATCCCCGCAATGAGCCCCAGCACACCCCAGGTGATGGTCTTGCGGTTCCAGTGCTCAAAATCCTTTGCGATAAAATAAATAGACCCTATGATCATCCCGAAAAAAGTGGCCCATACAAAAAGCTCCTTGGTCTCGAGAAAATAATCAAGAAGTTTTGAAACGCTGAAGTAACTCACCAGCATCCCAAAGATCAGGACGGAGAGAAAAGGGCCGTTCACATATCGGTAAAAGCTTTTGAACCTTCCGTTAAAGAGGAGTTTAAAAGCCTTGAGGTTGACCTTTTGAAGGGAGTAGATGAATTCTTCATAAAACCCGGCCACAAAAGCCACAATACCCCCTGAAACTCCGGGCACCTTATTCGCGGTACCCATGGCCAGACCCTTGATAAAAAGGAATACCTTATCCGAAAAGGTTCTGGGTTGATGCATGCCAGTAGGTTTTATTTTCTTGCTGCGAGTTTTTCGAGCATAAAAATAAGTGAAAAACCTGCGATAGCCAGTAGAATTGCCCAGAGAAGTTGAGGGTCTCCCGGATAGGACATAGGGGATACGTTCTCTTCCACCACAGGGATGATCTTTTCATCGAAGACACGAGTTTCCAGTACTACCTTCCAGGGCCAGATCTTGCTCAATGACCCTATGATAAAACCTGTGAGCAGTGCCAGGGTGAGGTCCTTGTAGTGCTGGAACATCCATTTGAGGAGTCGGGCAAAGGACAGCAACCCAAACAGGGCTCCCAGAAAGACGGTGCCCAGGATGAGGAGGTTTCTCTCGTGTACCGCATCAAGTACTGTCTTGTAGGATCCCAGAAGCACCAGGATGAAAGCGCCGGAAATTCCGGGCAGAATCATGGCGCAGATGGCCAGTGCCCCGGACAAAAAGAGGTACGGCAGGCTCCCCGTGTTTTCAACCGGTGGGAGCTGGGTGATGTAATAGGCCAAAGCGGCACCCAGTGCGAGGGTCAGCAGGGTCGCTGCCCGCCATGATGAGATTGCACGGGCCACGAAGATCACGCTGGCAACCACCAGTCCGAAAAAGAAGGACCAGAGCAAAACAGGCTCGTTTTCCAAAAGCCAGCTGATAAACCTGGCCAGGGTGATCACGCTAAGGGCTATTCCCAGGAACAGGGCGAGGAGGAATTTTCCGTTGACCTGTTTCCAGGCGGCCAGGATACCTTCCCTGGGCAGGGTTTTCACGACAGCTGTTCCTATCTGGTTGATGGAAAAGATCAGTTCCTCATAGATCCCTGAAATGAAGGCGATGGTGCCTCCTGAAACCCCCGGAACGACGTCTGCTGCGCCCATGGCCATGCCTTTGAGCGTAACCACGAGATATTGTATGAGATTACGGTTCCCCATATTTTGGAAAAAGCAAAAGTACTGCTTTTATTTCGAAGCCTTCTGTACGCTTTCTATAATGTTCCTCGCCCAGACAGAATCGTAAAATGAGGGGAATTCTTCCTTGAAGATATCGACCATTTCCATGTTCTTTTTCAGCGCTTTCCTGAACCTGTACTGGGCTTTTACAGGATCGTTGGCCATCAGGTAGAGTCCGGCCATTTTATAGAGGATCACAGCCTCCTCGGGGTAGAATTCAAGACCCTGGAGCAGGATCTGTATAGCTGCCTCAACCTCCTGGTTCTGGGTCACGACCTCGGCCCAGTTGAGCCAGGTATCCAGTTCGTAATTGCCCAGGTCCACAGCCTGTTTAAAGGCAAAATCAGCTTCGTCATAATGTTCCAGAGCTGCATGGATACGGGCACATTTCTTCCAGTATTTCGCATTTTCCCCATCGATATTGATGGCCTTATTGATATAATAGAGGGCGCGATCGTATTTCTGTTTTTTGAAATAGAAATTGGTGATGGCCAGCCAGCCCTTATCGAGCAAGGGATCTTCATGGACGGTCTGGTAAAAATAGAACTTTGCCAGGTCGTCGTTGTTGAGTTTTTCATGACACTTCCCTATCCTCAGATAGGCATGGGAGGTGGGATCATCTATGGAGATTGTGGTCTCGTAATTTTCTATGGCCTCGTTGTACCTGCCGAGTTTTTCGAGGACTTTTCCCTTTTCGAAGTAGGCGCCCAGAAAGGTGTCATCCGAAATGATGGCAAAGTCGAAGGCAGCCAGGGCTTCTTCGAACATTTTGAGGTTAAAGTACTGTTTCCCGAGCTGGTGCCAGGCTACCTGGCAGTAAGGATTGCGTTCGAGGTAGTCGTTGAGGTAGGCGATAGCCCCTTCGTAGTCCTCCAGGAATTCAAAGCAATAGATGACGTTGTACAGGGAGGAATAATCGTGCTCATCAAAGGCGACACATTTCATGAAATGAATCTTGGCCTGTTCATAATCGTCCATAAAGAGGTATTCCATACCCAGGAGGGCGTAGATGTCAAAACTTTCCTCGGTAAGTGAAAGCGCCTTTTTCAACAGGGCCACTGCCGCTTCGTGGTTGTCCTTTTTGGAATAGATATTGGCACGCTGAATATAGATCTCTTCATTGGTGCCATCGAGGAGCTGCAACCTGTCCAGGATCTTTTCGGCGAGTTCGAGGTTGTTTTCAAAGACCATGACCTCCACATCCAGCAACTTGAGTTCCATGGACTCCGGGTGCTGCTGTAGTCCGATCTCGATGGCCTTTTTGGCCAGGGAGATCTTACCGTTGTTCAGGTAGTGATGGATGATGTCCTCGAAGTCTTCGGCATCGAAGAAATAGACATCATCGGTCTTGAGCATGGATTCAAATTTGGTAACGGGCTGGTTCGGTTTCTCGTTAGGATCTAACGCCATAGGAACGTGCTTGGTTATACTATGGACTTAAAAATAGTTTTTATAACCACTTTTATGTCTCTGCGGGGCCTATATTATTAACAAATTAGTTAACAACTCATTCAGTCATACCTTCCAGAACCTCGAGGATTATTGCACATCCCTCATCGATCTCCGCCTCGGAAATCGTCAGGGGAGGGGTGATCCTGACAGCGTTCTTTTCGAAAAGCAACCAAAAAAGGACCAGTCCTTTTCGGGCGCACGAAAGTACTAAATCATTTGCGATTTGACTACTTTTCATCATCAGACACAACATGAGGCCTCTTCCCCTGATCTCCTCAATCATAGGGTGTTCCAGGCGCTTCCTGAATTGCGCCTCTTTCTCAAGGGTATCCGGGATGAGGTGGGAGGAGGTCAGCTCCCGGAGTGTTGCCAGCGCAGCGGCCGCGATCACGGGATTGCCTCCAAAAGTGGTGATATGGCCGAGCATGGGTTTGTCACTGAGGGTGGCCATCATTTCCCTCGAGGCCGTAAAGGCTCCTATAGGAAGCCCCGAGGCCATTCCCTTGCCCATGACAAGAATATCAGGTACAATTCCGTAGTGTTCAAACGCAAACAATGCGCCTGTTCTCCCAAATCCGGGCTGTATCTCATCCAGTATAAGGAGCGCGCCGACAGCTTCGCACCGGTCCCTGACAGCTTTTAAGTAACCGTTTTCCGGTTGTATGAACCCCGCTCCTCCCTGTATGGTCTCCAGGATTACGGCGGCTGTGCCCGAAGTGATTCGGTCCAGATCTTCCTTCCTGTTGAATTCAATATGCCTGATATCCGGCAATAAGGGTCTGAATGGGGCTTTGCGCTCTTCGTAATCCATCAGGCTAAGACTCCCCATCGTATTCCCGTGGTAGGCATTCCTGGCAGCGATGATTCCGCTCCTCCCCGTAACTCGCCTGGCGAGCTTCAGGGCCCCTTCAATAGCCTCCGTTCCCGAATTGACAAGGTAGGTGGTCTCCAAAGGGGAGGGCAGACGTGAGGCCAGTTCCCTGCTGTATTCCACGGCCGGTGCCTGTATGTATTCTCCATACACCATCACGTGCATGTAGGTCCGGGCCTGTTCTTCCACCGCCTTTACCACGGCCGGATGGCAGTGTCCAAGGCTACAGGCTGATACGCCGGCCACAAAATCGAGATGGGCATTTCCATCGGTATCATAGATATAACTGCCCTCTGCCCGGGAGATCTCAAGGGAGAGCGGGTGGGGAGTGGTCTGGGCCTGGTATTGAAAGAAATCCTTTTTCATGGCTGATCAATTCCCAACTACCCTTAAAATCCAGATCTCATCCGTATATCTTCCATAATATTTGGAATCCCTGGCCGTGACGGCCTCTGAAAGCGTATCATACCGCTCCAGGTAGACATAAGTAAACTGCTTGCCTTCCCTGAAGAATGTCCTGGGTTCTATACCCCTGTCTGATAGCATCCTTGAAAACCTGGAAAAGTCCGCTTCGTCTTCAAAAACGTTGACGATGAGGTAGTATCCGGGTACAATTCCCGGTTCTGCCCTGATCTCCGTGACGCGTTCCGGCTTTTCCTCCTTCTCTGATGGAACTTTCAATGCGGGAACGGGTACGGCTGCCGGATCTGAGGAGTTTACGTAATCCCTCGCTTTCTTCTCGAGTTCGGAGATCTCCGGATCGGCGTCCTTATCAATGGGATTGTCCAGGCCTTGGATCTTTGGCAGTATCAGGTTGTTGTCGTCTTCGTCAAAGATCTCTTCTTTACTCCGGATCCGTTCATCTCCCCTCCAAACGAATCCCTTCAGTTTCCGACTGTTCTCGGGGAGGTCGGCCTCGGGAAAGATATCCCCATCCGGGTTGGTGAAAAAGGTGATGTCCTCAATATCGCTGTTCTCAAAGGTGAGCCTGATGGAACTACAGATCGTTTTATTGATCCCTATGAGTTCCTGATCGTCGTTGTACATATAATAGATCACCTCTGTATTCTTGACCAGGTCGGCAATCTTGAGTTCATTCTCTATGAATTTTCCAAAAAGATCCTTGCCCTTGGCCTGGTTGAAGCCCACCTTGCCAATGGTATCCTGGGAGATCACAAAGGCATTATTCAACACCTTAAGGGAATCGAGCTTTTCGGTCTCCATGTCCGAGATCAGCAGGATGCTGTCTCCCGTCATCTGGTTCTCCAGGTTCCACAGCACAGGCCTTCGGATCAAGCGCGTGATACCCGTTTTTTCTTCAAAGTGAAGGGAGTCGCATTTCCCGCTAAGGTCGGTCTTATAGAATTTGGTATTCCTGAAGGCGCGAAGGATACGGTTTTCGGGCTTGCCGGTAATCATCAGGGTATCCCCGTGAATATAAAGGGAATCCTGTTCCACCAGACTCACGGAGACCGCACGTTTGGTCGCAAAAACCGAATCCTTCGCCTTGTAGACCTCTGCGTAATGGGCGCGGATTACCCCGTCGTTGATCGTATCCGTGACCTTGATATTGTTGGTGGCCGAGGCGAATTCCCGGGCCTTGTTGAAATACACACTGTCCCCCTCGATGATGCGGTTGTTGTAATTGATCCGCGTATTCTTGATCCCGTAACCGGTCTCTACCTTCGTATCGTAGAACCCCCTTTCGAAATAGAGTTTGTAGGTCTCTCCCGTGATGGTGGAAGGACCGTACATATAGGCGTTTTTGGAAAGGGTGTAATAATCCAGCTGACTCGATTCTACGGTGTATTCCGGATTCTTGATCTTCACGTTCTGAAGAAATTGATACTTCTTCGGTTCTATAAAATACCGGCCTATCCTGCTGGTCAGGGTGTTGGCAGAATCTACGATGGTCCCCTGGCTCCGGTAATAGGCTTCCTGGTTCTCCCTGTCAAAGAACAGGGTATCTGTCCTCAGGGTCATGTCGGCGTTTTTCAGCATCACTTTTTCCCAGGCCTTGGCCAGTTTCTCATTGCCGTTGTAATCGATCTTGCCGCTGGTCATCAGGATGGAATCGCCCTGAACGAGCCTGATATTTCCAATAGCCCTTAGTTTATTCTCCTTCTGGTAGAAGATAGCGATATCACACCAGAGATCGGCACCCTGGTGCTCGAACTGCACCTGCCGTTCGTCCTTACTGAAAATGGATGCCCCGGGATACCTGGCTTCGTCCTTGGTGAAGTTGGCCCCGTATACAATGTTGATCTGTCGTTGCTGAGGCTTTGGCTCCTGGGCAAGGGTCCAGTGGAGGGGGATGCAAAGGAAGAATATGCAGAGTATTCCTTTCAAACGTTTTCTTTTGGCCAAAAATAGGATTTTTTGAAGCAGCCGGATTCTCTTTAGTACAGTTTTAATACTTCCCCTTACCTGTGCGATCAGGATACGGCCAATTCCCTGTGGATGGTCTGCGTCCTGTCCGGGCCCACGGAGACGATCTGGATGGGTACTTCCAGGGATTCTTCGAGGAACTCGATATAGGTGATCAAATTTTTGGGAAGCTGGTCCTCAGAGTTCATTTTGGTGAGGTCCTGTTTCCAGCCCTTGAATTCAGAATAGACAGGGGTCACTTCCGATGCCTCAATATTGAAGGGCAGGTGGTTGATCTTTTTTCCCTGGTAGTGGTATGCCGTACAGACCTTGATGGTTTCAAATCCGCTGAGCACGTCAGACTTCATCATCATCAGGTGGGTAACCCCGTTGATTTGTACGGCGTATTTCAGGGCTACGAGGTCCAGCCAGCCACAACGCCGGGGCCTCCCGGTAGTGGCACCGAATTCATTGCCCACCCTTCCCATGGTCTTGCCGTCCTCGTCAAAGAGTTCGGTGGGAAAAGGCCCGCTGCCCACCCGGGTGGTATAGGCCTTGAAAATGCCGAAGACCTTGTTGATCCTGTTCGGCGCGATCCCCAGCCCGGTGCAAGCCCCTGCAGCTGTGGTGTTGGAGGAGGTCACGTAAGGGTAGGTGCCAAAATCGATGTCGAGAAGAGAGCCCTGTGCGCCCTCGGCCAGGATGGATTTTCCGGCTTTCTGGGCCTGGAAAATGTATTCCTCGCTGTCGATAAAGGTGAGTTTCTTCAGGACTTCCACGGCCGAAAAGAATTCGGCCTCCAGTTCCTGCAGATTGTATTGTATGTCCACATCGTAGAAGTGGATCATGGCTTCGTGCTTGTCTGCAAGTGCCCGGTATCTTTCCTTCCATTTGCTCAGTTCCAGGTCGCCCACCCTCAGACCGTTCCTTCCGGTCTTGTCCATATAGGTGGGGCCAATGCCTTTCAAGGTAGAACCTATTTTGGCCTTGCCTTTGGCAGTTTCCGAAGCTGCATCCAGCAACCTGTGCGTAGGAAGGATGAGATGGGCTTTACGGGAGATGAGGAGGCGCGACTTGATGTCGATGTCAAATTTATCCAGGGCGGCCAGTTCCTTTCGGAATATCACCGGGTCTATGACAACCCCATTACCCACTACGTTCACGGCCTCATCGTGGAAAATGCCCGACGGGATGGTGTGCAGCACGTGTTTGTGTCCGTCGAATTCAAGGGTGTGACCCGCATTGGGCCCTCCCTGGAATCTGGCTATGATATCGTAATTTTTTGTCAGGACGTCTACGATCTTCCCTTTTCCTTCGTCTCCCCATTGAAGACCGAGTAGCAAATCTACCGCCATGTAGTGTTGTCTTATTATTTCGCCTCTTCGGGCTGGTTCCTGGTGCCGTAAAAGTAAAGCGAATGATTGTTAATCTTGATATCGAATACCTCCTCTATGGTTTTTTTGATCGACTGTATACGCGGGTCGCAGAATTCCACTACCTCTCCTGTATCGGTGAGGATGACGTGGTCATGTTGCCTGTCGAAATAGGATTTTTCATACTGGGCCTGGTTCTTCCCGAACTGGTGCTTGCGAACCAGTTTGCATTCCAGCAACAGCTCAATGGTGTTGTAAAGAGTGGCCCGGCTTACCCGATAGTTCTTGTTCTTCATCTTGATATAGAGGGATTCGATATCAAAATGGTTGTCCGTATCGTAGATCTCCTGGAGAATGGCATATCGCTCCGGGGTCTTCCTGTGGTTTTTTTCTTCGAGGAAGGCCGTGAATACATTTTTTACGATTTCCTGATCCTTATTTCCCATAGTCTCGGTTAGGCTGTATTCCTTTGCAAAGGTAAAGCTAAAAAAATTAAAAAGAGGCCCATTTCCGGGCCCAAAACACCCCTCTTCCGGTCAGGTTCTGGTCACCTTATCGATCCCCTTAACAGCTTTCAGATTATCGATCAGTTTTTTCAGGATGCCCTTGTTCTTGACCACCACCGTGATCTTTCCGGAAAATGTTCCGCCATCGGTGTCAAAATTCAAATTCTTCATATTCACATGCATGTGATCCGAGATGATCTCGGTAATCTCATTGATCAGTCCCAGGTTGTCCAGGCCGGTCAGCTTGATCTCAGCCGTAAACTCTTCCTGGGTAGAATCGATCCACTTCGCGCTGATGATCCTGTAGGCGTAATTGGATTGCAGCTGGATGGCATTCGGGCAGTTCTTCTTGTGCACCTTGATGCCGTCATTCACACTGATAAACCCGAATACCTCATCCCCGGGGATGGGGTTGCAGCATTGTGACAGCTTGTACTCCAGTTTTTCTTCTTCCTTTCCAAAGACGAGCATGTCGTATTTGGAAGTGATTTCGTCCTTGTCCACATCCTCCGGAACCGGTTTTTTCCGGATACGGTTCTTAAAGAAACTGATAAAAGCGTTGTTGTAGGACGAGGCAAAATCCTTGATCATCTGGTTGTCGATGGAACCTATCCCCACCCTGTAGAAGAGGTCCAAACTGGTTTGGAGCTTGAAAAAGACCACCATTTTATTGACAGAATCCTCGTTCAGGGTGACCTTCTGGGATTTCAATTTTCTTCTCAGGATCTCCTTTCCTTCCTCTGCCACAGCTTTCTTCTCATCCCTCAGGGATGCTTTGATCTTAGACCGCGCCCGGGCCGTGGTGGCATAGTCCAGCCAGTTCTGGTTGGGTTTCGCACTGTCCGAAGTGATGATCTCTACCTGGTCCCCGCTTTTCAGAGAAGTACTCAGGGGGACAAGCTTTCCGTTGACACGTGACCCGCGTGTCCGCATGCCAACCTCAGTGTGTATGTTAAAGGCAAAGTCGATAGGTGTGGCCCCTTTGGGCAGGGAGATCAGCTCCCCCTTGGGGGTAAAGACAAAGATCTCCTTGGAATACAGGTTGAGTTTGAATTCTTCCACGAAGTCGACAGCACTGCCATTAGAATTCTCCAAAGCTTCCTGCAGCCGGTTCAGCCATTCCTCTATGCCTTGTTCCTTCTGGTCTCCGTGTTTATATTTAAAATGCGCGGCATAACCCTTTTCGGCTATTTCGTGCATGCGTTCACTGCGGATCTGCACTTCTACCCATTTCCCCTGAGGTCCCATTACGGTAATGTGCAGGGCTTCATACCCGGTCGATTTGGGGGAGGAGATCCAATCCCTCAGTCTTGTTGGATTGGGCGTAAAATGGTCTGTGACGATGGAATATATCTTCCAGGCCAGGAATTTCTCATTCTTCCGGTCCGATTTATAGATGATACGGATCGCAAACTTATCGTATATCTCGTCGTAGGATACGTTCTGGGTGTTCATCTTCCGGCGGATGGAAAAGATGGATTTCATCCGGCCTTTGATGGTGTATTTGAGTTTCTCCTTGTCCAGGGATGCCTTGATAATATTGGAAAAGTCGTTTATGTACTGTTGCTGCTCCTCCTTGGTCTCCTCTATCTTGTTCTGTATATCCTGGTATACTTCGGGTTCTGTGTATTTCAGGCTGAGGTCTTCCAGTTCCGTCTTGATATTGTACAACCCAATCCTGTGTGCCAGAGGGGCGTAGATATACAGGGTCTCCGAGGCGAGTTTCACCTGCTTGTCCTCCGGCATGGAATCCATGGTGAGCATGTTGTGGTACCGGTCGGCTATTTTGATGATAATCACCCGCACATCGTCGTGCAGGGTCAGCAGCATCTTTCGAAAATTCTCCGCCTGCTGGGAGATGTTGGTGTCTTTTTTGAGATGGGCGATCTTGGTAAGCCCGTCCACGATCCTGGCCACTGTCTCACCGAAGAGGCGTTCGATATCGTCCAGGGTGTATTCCGTATCCTCCACTACATCGTGGAGCAGGGCAGAGGCAATGGACACGGCGTCGAGGCCAATTTCAGAGGCGACGATCTTGGCTACGGCTATAGGATGGAAAATATAGGCCTCCCCCGACTTCCGGCGCTGATTCTTATGGGCATCCACGGCCACGTCGAATGCAGAACGGATCAGTTTTTTATCCTGGGGCGAAAGGGTCTGGTAACTGATCCGCAGCAATTCCTTGTACTGCTTGGCAATTTCCCGATTTTCCCTGTCTACTACCGTTTCACTCCTCATATCTTAAAATTACACAATCTTTTGGAGTAATCAACAAAAATCATGCCTGCAGCCTGAGGACACGGGCGATAAGAGGCGGGTGGGAGTAGTGCATGAACACGTAAGCCGGATGGGGGGTGAGGTTGCTCAGGCTGTTCCTCGAAAGTTTTTTGAGGGAACTTATCAGGGGTCTGCCTCCATAGGTCGCGCTGGCATATTGGTCGGCCTGATACTCAAACTGCCTCGACATGTAGTTCATGGCCAGGCCGGTAAGCTGGGAAACAGGGCTGTAAAGGAGACCGAAACCGATCAGGGCAGCGTGAAAACTGGGTTGTTCAACACCTATAGCCATGGACACCTCCGGATGGTTGATGAAGAGGGAGAGGAGAAAAAGGGTAAATCCTGTCAGGGCCGAAGAAACCAGCAGGTTAGAGATGATATGGCGTCTTTTGTAATGTCCTACCTCGTGGGCCAGGACGGCGACGATCTCGTCTTCCTCCAGATCCTGGATCAGAGTATCGTAAAGGGTGACACGTTTTTGTCTGCCAAATCCGGAAAAGTAGGCATTGGCCTTGGTAGACCTCTTAGAACCGTCTATGACAAAGATCTTCTCCAGTTCAAAGCCCACCTTCCCCGCATAGTCCTGTATCTTTTGTTTCAGGCTGCCTTCCTCCAGGGGTTCCTGTTTGTTAAAAAGGGGGACAATGAGTTTGCTGTAGAACAGGTTTATAAAGACAGAGAATACGGTGATCAGCCCCCAGGCATACAACCAGAAGGAGCTGCCGGTCCACTGGAAGAACAGAATGATCAGAGACAGGATGCCACCACCGAGGACACCGAGCAAGAGCCATCCTTTCAACTTATCTGCTATGAATAGTTTGGGGTTACTTTTGTTAAAACCAAACCGTTCTTCGATCACGAAGGTCCTGTAATACGCAAAAGGGGTCATCAGCAGGTCGCTCCCCAGCATGATGATACCGAAAAATAGCAGGGCCATACCGATGGGATTATCTGTAATCTGCCGGACCAGTTGGTCGATCCACTGAAATCCTCCCAGGCTCAGGAAGGCCAGGATCAGGATGATAGAAAAAGTGGAAGAGACCAGTCCGAAAGAATAATTGGCTTTTTTATAGGCCTGGGACCTGGCGTACTCATCAGGGTCATACACATCCGACAATTCTTCAGGAACGGGATTTCCGAATCGCCTGGCATTGAGGTAATCCATCAGGGTTTGTACAAGAAACTCGACAACCAGGATGGCAATGATCAGGTAAAAAAGGAAAGTACTGTTCATATTTGGGCCTGAAAGGGATTTAATCGGCAGAGGAGAGACGCTGTCTTTTGGCCTCAAAGATAAGGATTGCTGCCGAGACGGAGACGTTCATGGAGTCTATCTCCCCTTCCATGGGAATGACCACCCGTGCATCTGCCTGCGCTGTCCAGGCTTCGGTCAATCCGGTAGACTCCGTCCCTACGGCAATGGCGCAGCCTCCGGTGTAATCCACGCTTGTGTAGGGTACGGCATGGGTCAGGGTAGCGGCATAAATCTTTATACCGCCTTGCCTGAGGAAGGCGATCACCTCCTGGGAGGAAGCTGCGGCTACAGGGACGGTAAACAGGCAACCCACACTGGACCGGATCGTATTCGGGTTGTAGAGATCCCCTTTGGGATCGGCAATGATGACGGCATCCAGGTTGGCTGCATCGGCCGTTCTCAGCAGTGCACCGAGGTTACCGGGTTTCTCTACGCCTTCCGCGATCAAAATGAGGGGATCTTCTGGCAGCTCCAGGGAATTCAGGCTGTGGTCCTTAGTTCGGGCAATGGCAAGAACACCCTCGGTCTTTTCCCTGTAAGCCAGTTTTTGGTAAACCTCTTTGGTGAGTTCAATGAGATCGATATTTTGCTCCAGGCCTTTAAAGAGTTTTTCCGCTTCCTGGAGGGGAAAGAATTCCGGGTAGATCAAGACAGTCTGGATGCCGAAACCACCTTTGAGGGCCATGGCCAGTTCCCGCTGTCCTTCCAGCACAAAAAGCCCGGTCTTGCCCCTTTCCCTGTTCTTGTGTTTGAGCTGAATGACCTGGCGTACCAGTGGATTTTGAAGACTGCTGATTTTTTTGGGACTCTGCATAGGGATAAAAGTACAGGAAACTGTAAATTTAAGAACGCTTCCCCGACAAATCAAAAAATCGTTTTACCATGCACAAGTCAATATTCTGGATTTTTGCCTTCTTTCTTCTCAACTGCAAGGAGGCTCCAAAAGATGAAACTTTAAAGAATACCTCCGATGATATCGAAGTCGAAACAGCACGCTACCCGAAGGAATTACATCAGGTATTCCAGTCGCACGGTGGACTCGACCTTTGGAAAGAGCAGAGGTACCTCACCTACGAGATCCCTAAAAATTCGGGAATCGAAAGGCACCTCATAGATCTGTATTCCAGGAAGGATCTTGTTGAAACCGATGCCTACCAGATGGGTTATGACGGGAAAGAGGTGTGGCTCCTCGATCCTGAAGGCGTCTATAAAGGTGATCCCGTCTTCTACCACAACCTCATGTTCTATTTTTACGCCATGCCCTTTGTACTGGCCGATCCGGGAATAGAGTATTTTGAGACCGAACCTTTGACTTTTGACGGAAAGACCTATCCCGGAATAGGGATCCGATACGAGGATGAGATCGGTACCTCTCCTGAAGACGAGTATTTCCTGTACTACGACCCGGATACTCATCTTATGGCATGGTTGGGCTATACCGTTACCTACCGGACAGGGAAACCTTCTGATGACGTCCATTTTATTCGGTATGACGACTGGATTTCCGTAGACCAACTCCGTTTACCCGGTTCAATGACCTGGTACGAGGTGGAGGACGGAAGGCCTACTAATTCGAGAAACACCGTAGATTTTCAACAGGTTGCCCTGAGTGAGACTCCGGCAGATCCCTCGGTGTTTGCCATGCCTGACGAGGCTGTGGTCAGGAAGCCTGTAAAACCTGAAAATTAAAAAGGGGCCTGAGAGGCCCCTTTTTTAATACTAGTCGGCATTATACTTACCCATATACCGCTTCCAGAGCTCTGTCTGATGCGTTTCCAGAGAGATCTCACGCCCGTCTATAAAGGCATGGGTGAGTTGGTTACCTCTCATGTCAAGGGCATCCCCTTCGGATAGGAAGAAGGTGGCGCTTTTACCCTGGGCAAGGGTACCGTACGTGTCATCTATCCCCAGGATCCTGGCAGTATTACCGCTGATCAGCTGCAAGGCCACTTCCTTGTCCAGTCCCTGTCCTACCACCTGCCCGGCATAAAAGGGCAGGTTTCGCGTCTGGAAGTTGGAAGCCTCTGCATTTTGCAAAGCCACCAGCAGACCGGCATCTACCAGCATTTTAGGAAGTTTATAGGTAAAGTCATAATCATCGTCGTCAAATTCCGGCAGGCTGTGAGTGAAGTTCACCAAAACCGGGATCTTGTTCTTCTTTAGGAGGTCGGTCACCCTGTAAGCGTGATACCCCCCTACCAGGACCAACTTGTCTATTCCCGCTTCCTTCAGGGAAGTGATGGCGTCCACAATCTGTTTTTCATCCTGGGCATACACATAGAGGCGTTTTGAACCGTTGAACAGGCCTTGAGAGGCTTCAAAGGCAGGATTCACAGGGGATCCCTGGCCGTTTCCATAAACCTTTGCATTCTTCAGGAAGGAGAGGACTTCCTCTACCTGTTCCTGATATTCCTTATTGGGCTGGTACCCGCGATCCTCACCAAGCCACCATCGACCACGCCTGAAGGTGTTCGGCCAGTTGAGGTGGATGCCGTCATCCACCTTTACGGCCGCGTCTTCCCAGTTCCAGGCATCGAATTGGACAATGGATGAAGTCCCTGAAATCCTGCCACCCCGGGGGGTGATCTGACCTAAAAGGACGCCGTTGGGCCTCATACTCTCCACTACCTTGGATTCTGCGTTGTAGGCAATCAGGCTTCTCACGTGGGGGATAAGGCTGCCGATCTCGTCCTGGTCGTCACTGGCCCTGACGGCATTGATCTCAATGAGACCCAGGGACTTTCCAGGGGCGATGAAACCCGGATACATATGTTTTCCGGCAGCATTGATCACTCTGCCCTGCGGACTCACTCCTGCGCCCAGGGCCGTGATTTTTCCGTTCTCAAAGACGAGGGTGCAGTTCTCTATGACCGTACCGTCACCGATATGGGCAGTGGCCCCTGTTACCGAAATAACCTCGGACTGTGCCGGTGCCGGGGTCTGTTGCCCCGAAGCATTCTGATAAAACCCTGTCAGGAGGGCTAACGCGAAATATGTCAATTTTTTCATGGTGGTCCTGTTATAAAGTGTCACAATTGAATCTTTCCTTTTTGCGCTGTACGGGACGTTGCATCTTGCTGCCTCCGTTCTTCTCGTCTATCATCATTTTGACGAGCTCGCTGCGTTCCTTTTTGATCGCTTCCCTCAGGGCTTTGTCCTCTTCCAGGTCGAAATAAGTGACGCCCTGTATTAGGGTCTTTTCAGCCTTGGCATAAACAGACATGGGATGGGCATTCCACAGCACCAGGTCTGCTTCCTTCCCCACTTTAATGCTGCCTACTCTGTCATCGATATGCAGGAGTTTGGCAGGGTTAAGGGTCACGGTCTTCCAGGCTTCTTCTTCTGACATCCCACCGTATTTAATGGTCTTTCCGGCTTCCTGGTTGAGTCGCCTGGACATCTCCGCGTCGTCACTGTTGATCGCCACGGTAACCCCCTCACTTGCCATAATGGCTGCGTTGTAGGGGATGGCATCATTCACTTCGAATTTATAAGCCCACCAGTCACTGAAAGTGGATCCACCCACACCGTGCTCGGCCATCTTATCGGCTACCTTGTATCCTTCCAGGATGTGGGTAAAGGTGTTTACCCTAAAGCCGAATTTCTCTGCGACCTTCATCAGCATGTTGATCTCGCTCTGCACATAGGAGTGGCAGCTGATAAAGCGTTCCCCGTTGAGGATCTCGGCAAGCACTTCCATCTCCTCGTCGTATCGATAGGGTTTGCCGCTCTTTTTGAGGGCGTCGTATTCCTTGGCTCGTTGAAAGTAATTCACAAAAACCTGCTCCACGCCCATCCGCGTCTGTGGAAAACGCGAGTTGCTGCTCCAGTTACTCTGCTTGACATTCTCACCCAGGGCAAATTTGATGAATTTAGGAGAGTTCTCGAAGATGAGCTTATCCGCAGATTCTCCCCATTTAAGCCGCAGGATGGCAGACCTTCCCCCGATGGGGTTTGCAGAACCGTGGAGGAGCTGCACCGTGGTCACGCCCCCCGCCAGATTGCGGTAGAGATCCATATCCGTAGGGTCTACCACATCGGTCATCTTCACTTCAGCCGAAGAATTCTGCCCTGATTCGTTGATGGCGAGTCCGGCTATATGACTGTGTTCATCGATGATCCCTGCCGTAAGGTGTTTTCCGGTGGCATCGATGACTTTGGCACTGCCCTCATTCAGATTCTGCCCGATCCGTGCGATCTTTCCGTTCCTCACCAGTACATCGGTGTTTTGCAGGATTCCCTCAGCTTCTCCTGTCCAAACGGTAGCATTGCGGAACAGAATATCTTCCGCCTTCTTCCGCTTTGCGTAACCGTATCCCACATTGGGGAATTTTACAGGCATGACCACTGGAGGCTCGGCGGGATCTTCTTTCTTTTCTGTGGATTTCTCTTCAGGACCTTCTTTTTTCGCAGCCGAAAAGGTAGAATCTCCGCCGTTGGGCAACAAAACCCTACCACTTAAATTGTCCTCACCTGGCGTGATCCTGGCCGTCATCCTGTAGACCTCTTCATCGGGTGTGGTGAGAGTAAGGGTGACCCAGTCGCCGTCGTACTTGAATTTTGAATCTATTTTTACCGTATCCTGTTTGATCTCGGCCTTGGGTTTGGAGGGTTCTCCACTGATAGCGAGATCGTAGGTATCGCCACTCACCCTGAGGTCATAGGTCCCACGGATATCCTTCTGATCCATAGGGTTTACGATGTGCTTTTGTCCCTGAACCCAGTTCTCATACAGGGTGGTCTCCTTGTCAAACACATTTCCTGAGGTGATCAGGAAATTGGCATACCGCCCGGGCTGAAGAGTACCGATGAGATTCGATTTACCCAAAATGGAAGCCGGTACGGTCGTGAGTGCCTCGAGAGCCTTTGTTTCTGAAAGCCCATAGGTGATCGCTTTTGCGAGCTTTTCTTTGAGTTCAGAAGGACTTTTCAGTTCATGGAGGGTAATGCTGAATGCAACCCCGTTTTCTGCCAGTACCTTTGGATTAGAAGGGGCCTGGTTCCAGTATCTCATATCCTTAAGGGCCACATAGTCTGCCTGGAACGGATCCGAAACGTCATAGGCATCAGGAAAATTCAATGGGATGATCAATTTGGCATTGGTGGCTTTGATCTCGTCTATCATTTCAAACTCGTTTCCGCCTCCCAGGATGGCGTATTGAACGCCAAATGCATCCCCGATCTTGTCCGCGCGGAGGACATGACCCGCATTTCCTGCCGCAAAGATCTGCATCATGCCCCTGTTTTCGATCAGGGCCTCAAGGGAACGGTCTTTGGTAGCTACCATCCCTTTCTGGTACCAGGAGGCATCGTTGTACATCTGCCTTAGCAGGGCCATGGCTCCCATGAGCGAAGAGGGATAAGACTGGTTCTTTAGGACGCTGCGGTCAAAGGAAAAGTACTGAGCAGAATTATCATCCACGATACGCTCAGCGTCATTGCCTTCGGCTCTCAATGCGATGAGGACCCCGCTACCCCGAGCGATCCCATCCTGAATGTGGGAATTGACAACCCCAAAACCTGCCTCACGCAGCGACTTGGCACTTTTATCGTCATATTTAAAGGAATTGATCGCATCCGCCTCCGGCATAATGTGGTCATTCCAGTAAAATCCTTCCCTGGAGGGATCGTACTGGGCGGATCTTCCGCGTCCGGCGGGCCGCTTGGGCTGCTCCACTCCGAAAGAGGAATACACATCGATGAAAGAGGGATAAATGTACTTGCCTTTCAGGTCGATCCTCACCGTATTAGCGGGGATATTCACTTGGGTACCCGCTGCAACTACTTTCCCATGGCGGATCAGCAGAGTGCCATCTTCGATGACCTGGGTGGGACTCACGTAAATTCGTGCATGAGTCAGGGCGGTGTAGTTGTTATTCTCCGCCTTCACCCCGTCATTTTTGGGGAAATAGTCCTGGGAGAACAGGGTACATGTACTGAGCCAGACAAAGGCCAGTACAAAATACTTCATTTTCATAAGTGCCTGGATTTTTAGTTAGCGGCTAAAATTAATCGAACTGTGAAGATATGATCCCGCGTTACATTTTTTTTAACAAAAAATACGGGAAGAATCCGGCGGAGATCGGAACTACAAGGGCAACTTTTCGTGGTAGGCGACCAATAGGGCCACCACCAGGTTGTAGCTTTTGATGCCAGCTGCCTGGTTATTGGCCTTTAGAAAGGCGTTGAAAGACATTTTAAAAATGGGCTCCAGGGGGTTCTCATAGGCCTTCCAGAAGGCACTTAGTTCCTCGTAATCCTTTTTTATCCCGGGATTTACCCCGGAGTAGGCCTCCTGGAACAATTCTTCATCCATGGCGCGGAGTTGCGACAGGCAATAGCCCAGGGCGTAGGACAGGGCCGTATATCTAAGACGTGGATCCCGCTGGTTCAGGGCAGCCAGATACCCTATAAAATTAGCTTCGTTCTCGGCCGCATATCCCAACTGGTGGGCGATCTCGTGACAGCTGACCACGGGGAATCTCGACATGGG
>NZ_JBFGBM010000026.1:0-20170 GCF_041567615.1 Muriicola sp. | reverse complement strand
ATTTTTACAATACCGCACTGACGGCCTCCTATTCCGGTAAAGGACGAAATGGAAGTTGGGGGATCTCGGCCGGGGGCAGCCACCGTCTGTACAACTGGTATGGGATTCCTGAAGGCGTCTTTGACGAGGCGACCATCGCAGGGATAGACGAGCAACAGCAATATTACAGCGCCGAACTCAGGGGCCGTCTCGAACAGAGCGAATCCTTGTTGGGCAGCGGTGAATTTATGGTAAAGAGATTCTGGGATGCCGTTTCCTCAGGGGAGAACAGGGCCTATCTTTCAACGGGTCTGGATTTCCCTTTAAGCCAGGATTCCTTTTCCCTGGGGATTCACGTGGACTATGTAGGGGGAGAGTTTGCCAATGCCAGCGTGAACAGCACTGCCAATACCGACGGGATCAACTACGCTCTATTCCAGGCGGGGATCAGTCCGTCTATCCTGATCGAACAGGACCAGCTCAGCCTCAGGCTGGGGGCCCGACTCGTTTACGGGATGGATGTGGAGAACAGCGACAGCAATTTCTACATTTATCCTCAGGTAACGGCCACTTATGAATTACTTGAAGAGCTGGTGATCGTGTATGGAAGTGTGAGCGGCGAATTGAAGCAGAATTCCTATGCTGATTTCTCGGAGGAGAATCCCTTCGTGTCCCCTACACTTACGATTCAACCTACGGATCAGCAGTACGATGCGAGGATCGGTTTCAAGGGGCAACTTTTGCCCAGCCTGAGCTACAACGTCAGGGGATCATACCTGGCAGAGAACAGGAAACCCCTCTTTAAACTCAATCCTCAAAATGATTTCAGGAATGACGAGAAGGGTTACACTTATGGGAATTCCTTCGAATTGTTCTACGACGATGTAAAAACACTCAGCATTTTCGGGGAGCTCAACCTCGACATCAGCCGGAATTTTTCTCTGGGAGTCAATGCCTCCGTCAGGGATTACGATACGGAAACCGATAATCCTGCCTGGAACCTTCCCAATGTGGAAGGATCCCTGTTCATGGATGTTCAAATCGATGAGAAATGGTTTGGAGGGGCTTCCCTATTTTTTGTAGGCGAGCGGGAAGATCTCTTTTCACAGGCGGTGCCGAACACCCAACCGGCTGATTTTCCGTCGACCATCCTGACACTCGACAGCTATTTTGATGCAAATGCCCATCTGGGCTATCGTTTCAGTGACCAATTGTCTGTCTATGCCAGGGCGAGCAACCTAGCGAACAATGACTACCAGCGATGGGCCAACTTCCGGGTGCAGAGCTTACAGGTTTTAGGGGGGCTGACCTATAAATTTGATTTCTAACAGGCGGATACAGCGCTTCCTCAGGAGTTTAGGTGTAGGCTGGGACCTGCCTGGTCGCCTTTTATCGATGTTTACAGTCCAAACGGGGGGATTAGATGCCTGTAATGCATACAATCCTTACTTTTAAGGGTAGAATGCCTGCCGATGAAAGGATTCTTTCCATATCTAGGTTTGTTGCTCGCGGTTTCGGGAACTGCAGCTGCCCAGAATCTGGTCCTGAACCCCAGCTTCGAGGAACACAGGGAATGTCCGGGTAAACTGGGAAATTTCAATACGGATGTAGTGAGCTGGTCCACTCCTACACGTGGGTCTACCGATTATTTTCACGGGTGCAGCGAGGCCATGGGAACACCGAAGAACTTCAACGGCACCCAATTGGCCGATTTCGGCCAGGGATATGCCGGGTTCTACCTGTACGCCCCTAATGACTACAGGGAATACATGCAGGCCCAGTTGCTTTCCCCCCTTGTGGAAGGAGTGACCTATGAACTGAGTTTCTTTGTCAGCCTGGCAGAGAGATCTGATTTTGCGATCAACGCCTTCGGGGTGGTCTTCTCCAGGGATCCCTTGCAGTTTGAGATCCAGAAGGATTTGTCCAAGCGTCATCTCTATTCAAACCCGGACAACCTCTTTTCCTATGTGGAAATAGGATATTCCCACTTTGCCAACGACAAGAAGGAATGGATGCTGGTGACCACTTCCTACACGGCTAAGGGGGGCGAAAGGTATATGACTCTTGGGAATTTTAAAAACAATGCGCGCACCCGGAAATTCCTGATCAAAAAGGATGCGAAGCAGGGAGCTTATTACTATATAGACATGGTATCCCTTATCGCTCCCGGGCAGGGGGGTTCTATTACCGGAATCACGCCTGGCAAGGAAATGCCCACCCTGAATACCCCCCATTTGTTCCAGCACGTACTCTTCGATTTTGATGAATACAGGCTCCTGGATTCTGCCAAGGACTACCTAAAGGAAACCTACGACTTCCTGATCAAAGATCCCAGCCTGCACATCGTGATCCATGGACATACGGATGCTGTGGGCCTGGCCGACTACAATATGAGGCTTTCCGGCAACCGTTGTAAAGCCGTTGTGGAGTATTTCACGGGGCTTGGCCTGCCTGAGGACCGCATCTCCTGGAAGGGACATGGTGGCAGCCTCCCGGTCGCAGATAATTCCACGGCTGCAGGAAGGCGGCAGAACAGGCGCGTGGAGTTTATCCTGACAAGGATGGAGTGATTCCCTAATAGTCTGAATACGGGGTTGGGGTGAGTAAGAGGATATCCGCTTTGTTCACATTGTCGGCGTAGTAAGGATTGTCGATCAGCGCCTTCCATTCAGGGCTGTCAAAGAAGACGTTCCAAAGGGAATCCCTTGTTTCCATATCCCGGAAGGTAGTCATATACATTAGATTCGGCATCCTGGCCCCGGCCAGTACATCCCCGTAGAAGACGGCGTTAAAGCCGAGTTTTTCGAAGAGTTCGATCTCACCTCCCTCATTAAACATTTCCACCTTGTTTCTGTACAGGGATTCGGTTGGGGATTCATAGCTGCGGAGCTCATACACCCGTTTATCCCGGGTACCCTCCAGGGAAGAAGGCCTCAGGAAGGGCATGTCCTTAAAGGGTTTTAGCAGGACCACCTGAAGTCTTTCATAGGGAGGAGCATCGTGAGGAGCATTGAGAAAATGCTCAGCTTTTTTTCGAAATACAGAATCGGCAAACAGCGTCTCGGAAATCCGCCCGAAGTGGGCGGAAGACCGGATGGGATACAGGACAAAGACCTGTTTCAGACTATCGCGCAGTTCGGGTACAAATTTAAAAACCCCTATGTCCTCAATGCCATCTCTTTTCAGTCCCGGTAAAAACGCGTTTTGCAGAAATTCGTCCAGTTGTGCTTCCTGAGACTCGTCAGAGAATTCATAAATCCTGAGCTCAAAGAAGTCCTGAATGATCGAACTCTCTGTTTTTACATTGCATGACGAAAAAATGAGCAAGGTCAACAGTCCGGCAATTGAGACGCCCCCGTAGAATTTTTTCATGGCCATGGGATTAAGGTAATACAAACTTAACAGATATGGGCTATATTTTCCGGATAACAAAAGACTCGTTACGTTTCCGGGCAATTAAAGAATACATTCAGGAAACTCGGGGAATTAGAGTATTATGTCGACCTTTACAAAAAAGGATACTAATGGACCTGAATTTAGCAGTATTGATAGATGGGGATAACATCCCATCGGCCTATGTTAAGGAAATGATGGAAGAGATCGCCAAGTACGGAAATCCCACCATCAAGCGGATCTATGGCGACTGGACGAATCCGCGCCTGGGGAAGTGGAAGAATGTCCTGCTGGAGAATGCCATCACCCCCGTGCAACAATACGGATATACGGCCGGGAAAAACGCCACGGATTCAGCCATGATCATCGATGCCATGGACATTTTGTATTCCGGGAAGGTCAACGGATTTTGCCTGGTGAGCAGTGACAGTGATTTTACACGCCTGGCCACTCGGTTGCGGGAAGCCGGGATGCTGGTCTTTGGAATAGGGGAGAAGAAAACACCCGATCCCTTTATCGTGGCCTGCGACAAGTTTATATACATCGAGATCCTCAAGAAGCAATCGGAAGAATCCTCTGCGGATACCGGGGACAGCAAAGCCGGGAAAAAGAGCGGGGTGGATAAGATCACCAGAAAGGACATCAACCTGATCACAGACACCGTGGATGATGTGGCCGATGACGACGGCTGGGCATTTCTCGGAGATGTGGGTAGCCTCCTGCAAAAGAAACAGCCCAATTTTGATTCACGGAACTACGGATACCAAAAGCTCACCCCCCTGATCAGTGCCATGGGGGAGTTTGATATCGAAAGACGGGAAGACGCCAAAGGCCGAAAAAAGCTGATCTACGTCAAGATTAAGGAGAAAAAAGGTAAAGGTTCTCGCAGATAAGCCATAGGATTACCTCCTGTATTTTGTATTTGCCGAATTCACTATTTTTGGAAGCCTTAGAAAAATTGGGTCTTTTACCCGGAACAAATTTATATATGAAAAAGCTTTTTCTCCTGACCTTGCTGGTGATGATCACCTCATGTCAGACCTCCAAAGAGCCTGCAGACCTGCTGCTCCTCAATGCCCATATATACACCGTCAATGAAGCCTTTGACAAGGCGGAAGCCCTGGCCGTAAAGGACGGGAAGATCCTGGAAGTAGGCACCTCTGAGTACATCAGCGGGAAGTATGACGGCAAGGAAGTCGTGGATGCCGGAGGAAAAACCGTGATACCCGGACTCATTGATGCTCATTGCCATTTCTACGGCCTGGGCCTGAACCAGCTGAAAGTAGACCTCGTTGGAACCACAAGTTATGAGGAGGTCCTGGCACGTGTCAGGCAGTTCAGCGAAGAGAATCCCTCTAACTTCATACAGGGAAGGGGCTGGGACCAGAACGACTGGGAAGTCAAGGAATTTCCGACCAAGGAAGAGCTGGACAGGCTCTTCCCGGATACACCTGTGGCCCTTGAACGGGTAGACGGACATGCCTACCTGGTCAACCAGAAGGCTCTGGATATGGCCGGTATTACGGAAAAAACGAAGGTCACGGGGGGTGAGATCATCAAAAAGGACGGTAAAATCACAGGGGTCCTGGTAGACAATCCCATGTACATGATCGATGCAATCATCCCACCTCCCACGAGGGCAATGGACATCAAGGCATTGAAGGATGCGGAGGCACTTTGTATAGATTACGGACTCACCACGGTAAATGATGCCGGGTTGATGCGAGGGACTATCGAGCTCATAGACAGCCTTCAGCAGGCAGGGGACCTGTCGATGAGGGTCTATGCCATGGTCAGCAACTCCCCCGAGAATCTGGACCATTACCTGCCAAAAGGAATCATAAAGACGGACAGGCTCCATGTACGATCTGTGAAGGTTTACGGAGACGGTGCCCTGGGCTCGCGGGGTGCGGCCCTCAGGGAACCCTATTCAGACCAGCCCGGGCATTTCGGGGCCATGGTCACCCCGGTGGAGGACATCGAGGACCTGGCCATGCGCCTTGCGGCGTCCGATTACCAGATGAATACTCATGCCATTGGGGACTCTGCCAATATCGCCGTGTTACGGGCGTACAAGAAAGCCCTGGAAGGAAAGCGAGACAGGCGATGGAAAATTGAACACGCCCAGGTGATCTCCGCCCCGGATTTTGATTATTTCGAGGAAGGGATCATCCCTTCGGTACAGCCCACACACGCCACAAGCGATATGTACTGGGCAGAGGACAGGCTGGGGGAGGAAAGGGTAAAAGGGGCTTATGCCTTCAAAACCCTGCTGGACAAGGCCGGGATGGTGGCCCTTGGCACTGATTTCCCTGTGGAAAGGGTGAGTCCGTTTCTCACCTTCTACGCCTCTGTGGGCAGGCAGGACCTGGAGGGCTATCCCGAAGGAGGGTTCCAGATGAAGGATGCCCTGAGCCGGCAAGAAACCCTGAAGGGGATGACGATATGGGCGGCCTACTCCAACTTTGAGGAGGGTGAAAAAGGCAGCCTGGAAACAGGAAAGATGGCAGATTTTGTAATCCTGAGCGGGGATATTATGACGGTTCCTCTCAATGAGGTCCCGGACCTGAAAGCGGAACAGGTCTATATAGGCGGTGAACGCAAGAAATAAAAAAAGCCGAAGCAACTGCTTCGGCTTTTCAATATTCCGTTTTGAATGATCACATCACAAAGGTGATGGGAACAGCTACCCTGTCGGTTCCCCACCCCATGACCAGGTGAACTCCGCCATCCACTTCCTTAAAGGTCATGGAAAATGCCTCCAGGGAGTCCGCTCCCTGAGATGCCTTGGCCTGTACTCTGACTACGTCGCCTGAATCTTTATAGAAATAAGAGCCCCACTGGTTCAGATTCTTGTTGAGTATAATGGTCCATTCGCCTTCACCGGGGATGGTGAAGAGGGAATAGGTGCCGGCGTCGATTTTCTTCCCGCCTATGGTGGCCCCTTTGTAAAAAGTGATCTCAGCGGCTTCGTTCGCCCCCGTTCTCCATACCTTTCCGGCCGGAGCCAGGTCGGCCACAGCCCTTCCCTTGAGCTGAGGTCTGCTGTAGATCACCCGAACTGCCTTGTCGGAGATCTTGTAGTCAGACGGGTAGGAGGCCATGTCCATCGGACTCTTGTCCATTCCGCTGAAATCCTGGGCAATGACATCTCCCGTAAAGGCGAATGCGCAAATCAATAAGGTAAGTGTAAGTACATTTTTCATAAGTTCGATTTTTAGTTCTTTCAAAGCTAGTGGCTAAGCCTTTTTGATTGTTATAAAGAGTCGTTAAAATTTATACATCTTACATTTTGCTCAGGGAATAAATGAAATCAGGGAAAACAATATCAATTAGTACTATATTATACAAAAAAAGTAATAAATAGAAACGTAAATAAACAATGTGTTTTCTATTTAAAAGTATATCTTCATCTTTGCCTCACTAATCAGAAATGTAACGATGTATGTGTGGAATTGTTTGCGCCTTTGAGCTCAAGGAAAGTTCTGAAGTTCTGAGGCCACAGTTATTGGAGATGTCAAAAAAAGTGAGGCACAGGGGACCCGACTGGAGTGGGATCTATTCCGATGAGAAGGCTATCCTGGCCCATGAAAGGCTGGCTATCGTCGATCCCGCCTCTGGGAAACAGCCGCTGTTGAGTCAGGACGGCACCTTGATCCTCGCCGCTAATGGGGAGATCTATAACCACAGGGAACTGAGAAAACAGTTCGCAGGAAAATACCAGTTCAGGACGGAATCGGATTGTGAGGTCATGCTCGCCCTTTACCAAAAGAAGGGTCCGGCCTTCCTCGATGAGATGAACGGGATCTTTGGATTTGCCATCTACGATTCGGAAAAGGACGAGTATTTTGTGGCGAGAGACCATATGGGGATCATACCCCTCTACATGGGCTGGGATAAGAACGGCACCTTTTATGTCGCTTCCGAGCTGAAGGCCCTGGAAGGTACCTGCACCAGGATCGAACTCTTTCCTCCCGGGCACTACCTGCACAGTTCTGAGGGGGAGTTGAAGCGATGGTACGAACGCGACTGGATGGAATACGATGCGGTAAAAGAAAACCAGACCAGTATTGACGCAATCCGGGAGGCCCTGGAAGCGGCGGTTCACAGGCAGCTGATGTCTGATGTGCCCTACGGGGTGTTGTTATCCGGTGGCCTTGATTCTTCCGTGACTTCTGCCATCGCCAAGAAATTCGCCCAGAAACGTATAGAGTCTGATGATACCACAGAGGCCTGGTGGCCACAGCTGCACTCCTTCTCCGTTGGCCTGGAAGGGTCCCCGGACCTGGCTGCAGCCCGGAAGGTGGCTGAGCACATCGGTACGGTCCACCACGAGATTAAATTCACCATTCAGGAAGGTCTCGATGCCATCAAGGATGTGATCTACAACCTGGAGACCTATGATATCACCACTATCAGAGCCTCCACGCCCATGTACCTCATGGCCAGGGTGATCAAGTCTATGGGGATCAAGATGGTGCTGTCAGGAGAAGGGGCTGATGAGCTTTTCGGGGGATATCTCTATTTCCACAAGGCTCCCAATGCCCGGGAATTCCACGAGGAAACTGTCAGGAAACTGAAAAAACTTCACATGTACGACTGTCTGAGGGCCAACAAGTCCCTCGCGGCCTGGGGAATTGAAGGCAGGGTGCCCTTTCTCGACAAGGAATTCATCGACGTGGCCATGAGGATCAACCCTCAGGACAAGATGATCAACGGGGAACGCATGGAAAAATGGGTGGTGAGAAAGGCCTTTGAATCTTATCTTCCCGAGAGCGTTGCCTGGAGGCAAAAAGAACAGTTTTCAGATGGCGTGGGTTACAGCTGGATCGACACCCTGAAGGAAATGGTGGCGGCGGAAGTCAGCGATGAACAACTGGCCAATGCCAAGTTCCGGTTTCCCATACAGACCCCAACTTCCAAGGAGGAATTCTACTACAGGTCGATCTTCGAATCCCATTTCCCCTCCGATGCAGCGGCCCTGAGCGTGCCACAGGAGGCTTCAGTGGCCTGCAGTACACAGATCGCCTTGGAATGGGATGAGGCGTTTAAGAATATGAACGACCCTTCGGGCAGGGCCGTGGCCAAGGTACACGAAGACGCCTACGTAAAATGAGAGGAATCGATAACCGATTCAGGTTTTGATCATACGCAGAAAGCACCCTGATGGGTGCTTTTTTTATTGTCCGCGGTGTGGAGATCAGTTCTTAAAAACCACAAAGATCAACAGTACGATCCCGGAGATGATCAGGGGTCCGAGAATGCCCAGAACGAGTCCGCCAAACCGGAAATCCCTTTGTTCGAGCTTCCCGGTGCTGTACGCTATGGCGTTAGGGGGGGTCGAAATGGGCAGGAAAAGAGCTGTGGAGGCACACAGACCGATGACCAGGGGCAAAACGATGGGGTTCTGATAGGTCAGGATGATCCCCAGGGGAATGAGGACCGTAGCTGTGGCCGTATTGCTCATCACATTAGACAGGATAACGGTCAGAAAACCGAATAGAAGCACCAGGGCGATGAAATTCAACTCAAAACCGGCGATCTTTTCCACGTAATAAGATGCCAGTCCGGTCTCTTTGATGGCCAGTCCCAGGGCGAGGCCGCCCGCAACCAGCATCAGGGTATCCCAGGGCAGCTTGCGCACGTCGTCTGCATTGACGATGCCACTCATGGTCAGCAGGATAATGGGGAGGAGGGATACCACAGAAGCCGGGATACCGTGTACTTTTTCCGTAAGCCAGAGGAGGAGGGTGAGGGCCAGTACGCCCAGGACGATCCTCTTCTTGATTCTCTCGAATTTGTTGAATTCATCATCGACCGGTACCGAAGACTTTTCAGGTTCGATCACCAATTTTATTTCCTTGCCCAGGTATTTTCTGGAGAGCAGGTGCCAGAACATAACGGTCAGTATCAGGGAGATCGGGAACCCGATCATCATCCATTCCAGGAAACCTATATCGATCCCATGATTGTTGAGGGCCTCCACGGCGATGGCGTTGGGGGGAGAGCCGATCAGGGTTCCCATCCCGCCAATGGTGGCCGCCCCGGCGATGCCGATGAGGAGGGCTTTTGACAAGGGGTCGTCCTTTTCCAGCGTATTGAGAAATGGAAGTACAGAGGCGATCATCATGGCTGACGTGGCCGTGTTGGACATGATCATGGAAAAAAGGGCCGTGGTGAGCATGAGTCCAAGCAGCACCCTCCTGGGTGAGGTACCCAGCCTGGAAATGCTGAGGTCGAACACGACTTTATCCAGCCGGGTCTTGCTCATGGCTTCCGCGATAAAAAACCCGCCGAGCATCAGCCAGATCACGCTGCTCGACCACGAATTGATGTAGCCGATGTAGTGTTCTCTGACATTGTCCGGATCGACCTGAGAATAGTGGCTGTTCATCGCAAAGATCAGGAAACCAAAGACCATCAGGCCCACAGCGAAGGGTGGGATCGCCTCGGTGACCCAGAGGCCAATAGCCAGGAACAGAAGAAAAAGAACATATATCTGCGCCTGGTCGAGCCCGGGTTCATACATGGAATAGGTAAGGAGGAAGGACAGGATAATACAAAGGAGGAAATAAATGACCTTGCTCTGAACATCTACGACCTTTTGAATATGGGACATCAACTTCAGAGAAACACCGCGGGAATCGCTCATGATCAACAGGATTGGATTGCTCAGCAAAATTAACCTACAAAAAAGGAAGAAAACCTAATATTTGTCATGTATATTCTCAATAATGTCCCTCTGGGCGAATCGGGTGTAAAATTGTTGTTAAATTGTTGATAACTTCACCACTTCATTTCGCCCCCATCCCTATATTCCACGGGGTTTTCCTTATATTTGTGAGATTGTTGAATCGCAGGCAATCCCAGAGGTTTCTAAGCGGATAAATCCACCGGATTTTGAACCTTTCAGGATTGTTTTTTGCGTTTGGTAGAACAGGGTCGGAAATCCCTGCTCTGAAGTGAAACCTTAATCGATTTTATGAGCGAAGAGAAGAAAAGTAATTATTCAGCCGACAGTATTCAGGCCCTTGAAGGGATAGAACACGTGAGGATGCGTCCCTCCATGTATATAGGGGACGTTGGGGTAAGAGGGCTGCACCATCTGGTGTACGAGGTTGTCGATAACTCCATAGACGAGGCCATGGGTGGCCACTGCGATACGATCAGTGTGGTCATCAATGAAGACAATTCGATCTCTGTCCGAGACAATGGTAGGGGAATTCCGGTAGACCTCCATAAGAAAGAGGGGGTATCCGCCCTGGAAGTGGTCATGACCAAGATCGGCGCCGGAGGTAAATTCGACAAGGATTCCTATAAGGTCTCCGGGGGTCTCCACGGTGTTGGGGTCTCTGTGGTAAATGCCCTCTCCAATTCGCTAAAGGCTACCGTATTCAGAGATGGAAAGATCTGGGAACAGGAATACGAAAGGGGTAAGGCCCTGTATCCTGTAAAAAGTACGGGAACTACCAAGGACAGGGGTACGGAAGTGACCTTCCACCCTGACGAATTGATTTTTACACAGACCATAGAATTCAGCTATGAGACCCTGGCCAACCGAATGCGTGAGCTGGCTTATCTCAACAAGGGTATTACTATTACCATCACGGATCGCCGTCAGAAGGAAAAGGATGGGGAGTTTGTTTCCGATGTCTTCCATTCGGAAGAAGGCTTGAAGGAATTCATCCGATTCCTGGACGGAAACAGGGAGGCACTCATTCAGAATATCATCTCCATGGAAGGGGAGAAGAATGACATCCCCGTGGAAGTGGCCATGGTGTACAACACGGGGTATACTGAAAACCTGCATTCCTATGTCAACAATATCAATACCCACGAGGGAGGTACCCACCTTTCCGGATTTCGCAGGGGGTTAACCACAACCCTGAAGAAGTACGCAGATTCTTCCGGGATGCTCGACAAACTCAAATTCGAGATACAGGGGGATGATTTCAGGGAAGGTCTTACGGCGATTGTTTCCGTAAAAGTGGCAGAACCCCAGTTCGAGGGACAGACCAAGACCAAACTCGGGAACAGGGAGGTATCCGCGGCGGTGAGTCAGGCCGTTTCCGAGATGCTGACCAATTACCTGGAGGAACATCCGGACGATGCCAAAATCATTGTTCAGAAGGTTATCTTGGCCGCCCAGGCGCGACATGCGGCTACCAAGGCAAGGGAACTCGTTCAGCGAAAGAATGTCATGTCCGGTGGAGGACTGCCCGGGAAACTATCGGATTGTTCGGAACAGGATCCCGCCAAATGCGAGGTATTCCTGGTTGAGGGGGATTCGGCAGGAGGTACCGCCAAACAGGGCAGGGACCGAAACTTCCAGGCCATCCTGCCACTCAGGGGTAAGATCCTGAACGTGGAAAAAGCCATGCAGCACAAGGTCTTCGAGAATGAGGAGATCAAGAATATATACACTGCTTTAGGTGTCACTATCGGAACAGAGGAAGACAGCAAAGCGCTCAACCTCGACAAACTCAGGTATCACAAGGTGATCATCATGTGTGATGCGGATGTGGACGGTAGCCACATCGAGACCCTGATCCTGACCTTCTTTTTCCGCTACATGCGCGAATTGATAGAGGCAGGTCACGTGTATATTGCTACCCCACCCCTTTATCTGGTTAAAAAAGGCAGCAAAAAGAGCTATGCCTGGAATGACAAGGAACGCGATGCCATCGCGGAGAGTTACAAAGGAGGGGTCAGCATCCAGCGGTACAAGGGTCTTGGGGAAATGAACGCGGAACAGCTGTGGGAGACCACCATGAATCCGGAATTCAGGACCCTGCGGCAGGTGACCATTGACAATGCGACCGAATCAGACCGAATCTTCTCCATGCTCATGGGAGATGAGGTACCTCCAAGGAGGGAGTTTATCGAGAAAAATGCGGTCTACGCCAACATTGATGCATAAAAAAAGGCATTACACAACAAAAACTCGCCTCTACAGGGCGAGTTTTTTAGTTTTAGGCAAAATTACATCGATATGAAAAATCTATTGTTTGCTATGATGGGATTCTGTGTGCTGGCTACCCAGGCACAATCCAATGTCAACGACCTCTTTGCGGCCGGGGTAGAGGATGCAGAGACCTTTATGAATGATTACCTGGCTCCGGTTTCCGAAGGGGCCATTTACAGTATTGCAGGTTCCTGGTTCAATACGGGGGATGCCAAACCCCTGGGAGGGTTTGAGATCTCCGTGATCGGTAACCTCACCGGATTCAAGAACAAGGAAGACAAAAAGACCTTTGTCTTGAATACAGCAGATTACCAGAACCTCCAGTTTGTGGACGGAAGTACTTCAAAGACCGTGTCCACGGCCCTGGGAGATATTCAGGGGATCAGGGTATTTGTGGAAGACGAGGTCGCCCCCGGAATTACAGCCAGGGAGGAATTCGATCTCCCTTCAGGTCTCGCAGCCGAGGATATCAATTTTATCCCATCCGGATATATCCAGGGTAGCGTAGGACTCATCAAGGGCACGGAGATCAAAGCCCGTTTCCTGCCAAAGATAGACACGGATGATGTCGCGATCAGTCTCTATGGGGTTGGGATACAGCACGAATTTACCAAACACCTTCCTGCAGACAAGATCCTGCCCATCGCCATTTCTGGTGTGATCGGATATACCCATATCAACGGGACATACGATTTCACGGACACTAATATTATCGCGGGATCGGATCAGCGAATCGATGCAAAGATCAATACGTGGGTTTTCCAGGCAGTGCTCTCTACCAAGTTGCCGATCATCAATTTTTATGGCAGCCTGGGATACCTTAGCGGAAAATCAGAAACGGCCATCCTGGGTACTTACGACGTTCAGTCCGGGCCTTTTCAACAAACGATCACCGACCCCTTCACCCTGAACAAGGATGCCAGCGGAGTCACCGCCAACGTGGGGACAAAACTCAAACTGGGCTTTTTCAGGCTCCACGCCGATTATACCCTGGCTGAGTTCAACAACTTCTCCTTTGGGCTGAGCTTTGGATTCAGGTAGCAGTTGCCTTATACAAGAAATAAAAACAGCCTTCCCAACGGAAGGCTGTTTTTCAATATATAGAAAAAAGTCAGGGGGTCTCTTATTCTCTCAGAGCAAGGATATTGCCTTGAGTATCCTCAAGGACAGTGCCTTCTTCGGATGTTTTCATGCTTACCCTTTGTTCGGGCATATCGGTACCCGGATAGGAGATGGTATATACACCGTTGTCTTCCGTCCAGCTGAAATCCGTCTTTACCTCCAACTGGCTGCCTTCATAGGAATGGTAGCGTCCCAGGTATACATCGTTAAAGATCCATTCCTGCTTGCTGGTATACCTTCCGGCTTCCTGGTCTGTGACAAAATCTACCTTAGACCAAATCCCGATAATGGGGTCGTTGTTTTCCGGGATCTCAGTACAACTGCTCATCGAAATAACAGTGACGATGGCCAATAGGGAAAAGAGCTTTTTCAAAACGTAGGTTTTAGATTTGGGATCTGTTACTGATTTCTAACGCCTCGGAATCAGACTCTATTACTATTTTTCGATGAACGGCATACCTGGGATCGAAAAAATCGATGAACGTCACTTTGCACCCTCCGCTTTCTATGTGACTTTCACCTCTTTTCGGACTCTTTTTTCTTAAAAGTTTCCGCTGCTCCGGACCTGAAATTCCCTCATAAATTGCTATTTTTGCGAGGCGTTTGGGTCTTTGGGGAAGCTCGGTTTTTAAAGGATCTCTCTCCCTGCCGACCATCGTCTTCAAGATCGTTTAACACAAGAAAAATACACACATATGAAAGTTACTATAGTAGGTGCCGGTGCTGTCGGGGCCAGTTGCGCGGAGTACATCGCTATCAAGGATTTTGCATCGGAAGTCGTCCTCCTGGATATCAAGGAAGGTTTCGCCGAAGGAAAAGCCATGGATCTCATGCAAACCGCCTCCCTCAATGGATTTGACACCAAAATTTCGGGAACGACCGGTGACTACTCCAAAACGGCCAACAGCGATATTGCCGTCATTACCTCAGGAATCCCAAGAAAACCGGGGATGACAAGGGAAGAACTCATCGGTATCAATGCCGGGATCGTGAAGGATGTGGCTACTAACTTAATTGCACATTCCCCTGATGTGATCCTTATCGTGGTGAGCAATCCTATGGACACCATGACCTACCTCGTACACCAGGTCACGGACCTGCCTAAGGAACGGATCATCGGAATGGGAGGTGCCCTGGATAGCGCACGATTCAAATACAGGCTGGCAGAAGCCCTGGGAGCTCCTATCTCAGACGTTGATGGGATGGTGATCGGCGGCCATAGCGATACAGGGATGGTACCCCTGGCCAGACACGCTACACGAAACAGTGTAAAAGTATCGGAATTCCTTTCTGCAGACCGCCTTTCTCAGGTGGTGGAAGACACCAAAGTAGGAGGAGCCACCCTGACCAAATTGCTGGGCACAAGTGCCTGGTACGCCCCAGGCGCTGCCGTATCGGCTTTGGTGCAGGCCATTGCTTGTGACCTGAAAAAAATGTTTCCCTGCTCCGTACTTCTCGATGGGGAATACGACCTGAAGGATATCTGTATCGGCGTTCCTGTGATCCTGGGAAGGAACGGGATAGAAAAGATCGTTGAGATCGATCTCGACAAGGCTGAAAAGGTCAAAATGCAGGAGAGTGCAGAAGGGGTAAGGAAGACCAACGGTTTGCTGCAGGTCTGAAACAAACGGATGAAACTTAAGAAAAAGCGTTCCTGAGGAGCGCTTTTTTTCTGTTCTTGAGCGGGTGCACAGGGTCGGTTTTCAGTGTCTGAAAATGACCTATAAATCCCAGAAATAAATTGTCAGTTCCTCTTGGAAATGATATATTTGCACGCTATTTACGGAATCCATCAATTAATAAAAAAATCAGATGCAGAATAAAGGCCTGATAAAGCTTTTTGCTTTTTTGTTCGGACTGGTAAGTATTTACCAACTCTCTTACACCTTCATTACCAGCAGACTCGAGGATGAGGCAGAAACCTATGCCACCGCGAGGATCCCATCGACAGAAGATAACTACGTAGCTGAGCGGGAAGCTCTGGAAGCCAGGTACCTCGATTCCATTGGCGACAATACAATATTGGGTTATACCACGTACAACGAGGCGAAAAAGAAAGAGCTCAATAAGGGCCTCGACCTGAAGGGGGGGATCAACGTAACCCTCCAGATCTCCGTAAAGGACATCCTGAAAGGTCTGGCTGACAATACCAGGAACCCTGTGTTCAATAAGGCCTTGGCCGATGCGGACCAGGCCTCTAAAAATAGCGATGATACCTACCTCAACCTCTTTTTTGAGGCTTTCGACAACATCAAGGGTGATACCAAACTGGCTTCTCCTGACATCTTTGCGAATAAGGGTTTGAGCGACGAGATCAATTTCCAGATGACGGATGACCAGGTGAAACCTATCATCAGGAGGAAGATAGACGAATCCATTGTATCTGCCTTTGAGGTCCTCAGGGAACGGATTGACGGATTTGGGGTAACCCAGCCCAATATTCAGCGCGAAGGTACCTCCGGGCGAATTTTGGTAGAACTTCCCGGCGCCAGGGACATTGCCAGGGCCCAGGACCTGCTCTCCAGTACGGCCCAGCTCGAATTCTGGGAGACCTACGAGCCGGGTAACCAGCCCCTGATCAATTTCTTCATTCAGGCGAACGAACAACTCAAGACCCTGGTAGAGGACAGTGAGGAAGAACAGGTGAAAGAAGCCTCCGAGATCGATACCCTCCTCTCTGATGTGGCCCAGGATTCACTCGACCTGACAGCGGAGCGCAACCCCCTCTTTGAAAAACTTCAGCTAAACGGTCCCGGCTTTGCTATTGGGATCGCTGCCATCAAGGATACGGCTCAGATCGGATCCTGGCTGCGCATGCCTGAGATCAGAAGGCTGCTGCCTTCAGAAGTACAATTCACCAAATTCCTCTGGGAACGCCCTTCCCAGAATTCTGAGGTAGCTGCCCTGTTTGCCCTGAAATCGAACAGGGAAGGAGTTCCGAGGATCAGCGGGGATGTGGTCAGCGATGCACGCGACCAGTTCGACCAGTTCAACCGTCCCGCGGTTGGGATGGACATGAATGTGCGGGGGGCCAAGGAATGGGAAAAACTCACCAATGAGGCTAATCTGAATAATACAGGAATTGCCATCGTACTCGACAACAAAGTATACACGGCTCCGGGTGTCTCCCAGGTTGGGGGAATCTCAGGGGGTAGTTCCGAGATCACAGGAACCTTTACGGTAAATGAGACCAAGGATATCGCCAACGTATTGAGAGCCGGTAAACTGCCGGCATCTGCGGAGATCATCGATTCCTTTGTCGTAGGGCCATCCTTAGGGCAGGAAGCGATAGACAGTGGCTTCACTTCCTTCGTAATCGCCATGGTCTTTGTCCTGATCTGGATGTTCTTCTACTACGGCAAGGCAGGTATCTTCTCCGATATCGCCCTGGTCTTTAACATTGTTCTGATCTTCGGCGTCCTGGCCAGTCTGGGCGCGGTGCTCACCCTTCCCGGGATCGCGGGTATTGTTTTGACCATTGGAATGTCTGTGGATGCGAACGTGCTCATCTTTGAGCGGATCAAGGAAGAAGTTCACAAGGGCAAGGGCAAGGGACAGGCGATTAATGACGGATTCAACAATGCCCTGTCTTCCATCCTTGATGCGAATATTACCACCGGACTTACCGCACTGATCCTGCTCGTTTTCGGATCAGGGCCTATCAAAGGTTTTGCGACCACCCTGATCATTGGTATCCTGACATCGCTTTTTACTGCCATCTTCGTTACAAGGTTACTGGTCGACTGGTATATTTCAGGAAAGGGTCGGTCCCTGACCTTCTCTACCGCAATCACGAAGAACCTCTTCCAGAATGTGAACATCAACTTCCTCAGCAAGCGGAAGATCGCCTACGTCATATCGGCCATCATAGTTACTGCAGGGGTGGCATCTCTCTTCACCCAGGGGCTCGATCAGGGAGTTGATTTTGTCGGAGGCCGCAACTACCAGATCCGTTTTATCGATCCGGTTAACCCTTCAGAGATTACCAATGACCTTACCGCGGTCCTGGGAAGTGCCAGTGCAAAGACCTTCGGAGATGCCAACCAGATCATGGTCACTACGAAATACAAGGTAGATGCTCAGGGAACAGAGGTCGATGACGAGATCCTGGGTATACTCTTCAACACCCTACAGAAATATCTTCCGGACGGGGCTACCTATGAGGATTTTGTCCCCGGAGGAACCAATGAGGATATAGGTGTTATGAAATACCGTAAGGTAGGTCCGACCATCGCAGACGATATCAAAAAGAATGCGGTATGGGCCGTACTGGGCTCCCTGGCCGTGGTCTTTCTTTACATCCTGCTGCGATTCCGTAAATGGCAGTTCTCCCTGGGTGCGGTGGCCGCCGTATTCCACGACGTACTCATCGTACTGGGAGTTTTCTCCTTCTTCAGCGCTTACATGCCCTTTAGCATGGAGATCGACCAGGCTTTTATAGCGGCTATTCTGACGGTAATCGGGTACTCCCTGAACGATACAGTGGTGGTCTTCGACAGGATAAGGGAGATCGTCAGTGAAAAGGGATTCAACGCCGGGATAAATATCAACGAGGCCCTGAACAGTACTTTGAGCCGAACCCTGAATACCTCCCTCACCACCCTGGTCGTACTTCTGGCGATCTTTATTTTCGGGGGTGAGACACTGAGAGGATTCATGTTCGCCATGATCGTGGGGATCATCGTAGGTACCTACTCCTCCCTGTTCATCGCGACGCCTGTGATGTTCGATACCTTAAAAGAAAAGATCTCCAAGAAGAACCGATAAAAAAAGAAACCGCTCCCAGGAGCGGTTTTTTTATGATAGAAGCCATTTCTTAGCCTCTTTCCTTTTGAGGAAGAGTTTCATTTCATACCCCAGATTATTCATGACCGTCTCGGTAAAAGAAAGGTGATTGAACCGATCCTGATTCTTGACCACGACCGAAAGTTTGTAATCCGGAGACCATCCCATGTTGGCAGCGGCATCCACAAGACTGAATTGGGAATATGTTGAATGTTGACCTTTGAGGTCGATATAGGCCAAAACTAAATTCCTGGACGTAGACTTGCATAAGTCAGCGATTCTGCTCCATCGTTCTTTGGCTTCTTTTAATTCTTTGCCAGGAACGATCTCCGCCTTTACATGCACTTCGAGATATTTGGGATGCACCCTGTGCTCTATGGTATAAGGCATTTTGTCCAATTTTTTCTCAAAATATGAAAATAAGCACTTAGGTCAAAATGATCCCTTCAGAGCCCCGTTGGGTCGGGTTCAGTTGCAGGACAGACCCGGGGCGAAGCCCCGGTTCTTCCCGGTGGGATACAAAAAGGATGGCAGAATGGCTTTCCCTTCCGAGCTTGTTCACCAAATGAACGACCAGTTGGGCTGAGTGGTCGTCCAGGTCGGCTGTGGGTTCATCCAGAATAAGGAGTGATGGGTGTTTGATCATGGCCCGGGCGCACATGATGAGTCGCTGCTGCCCCTTGCTCAGGTCGTGGAAATAGTGGTCTTTCCGGTCTGCAAGCCCCAGAAGTTTCAGCCATGATCCGGCCAGTTCCCGTTGTTTTTCCGTTGGGAGGGTGTACAGGCCGATGGAATCTACCAGACCTGAGATCAGCATCTGTTCCAGGGTGTGGTAGCCCCGGAACCGGTCGGTGAGGGCAGGCGTGATATACCCGATGTGCTGCTTGATATCCCAAACGCTTTCTCCACTCCCTTTCCTATGCCCGAACAGGTTGATCTCCTGGCCGTAGGCCTTTGGACTGTCACCCGTGATCAGGGACAACAAGGTTGTCTTCCCGCTCCCATTAGGTCCTCTCAATTCCCAAAAATCCCCCGGTGCGATCTTCCAGGAGATTCGGTGGAGGACCTTCTTATCCCGGAATGAAACAGAAACATTCCTGAGTTCAACCAGGGTACGGTCCGTGTATACCGTATTTTCAGGAGGAGGGGGGAGAGCTTCCGGGAAGGGTTCATTGGCATGTCCCAGTTCATCCAATGCCGTCTCAGATTTACCCGTACCCAAAAGTTTGTCCTCTTTCCAGTAGAAGTGTTTTTCAATAAAAGGAAGCAGATCTGACTTACGGCTCAGGACCTGGATCACAGAGACCGTGGCTGATAGTCCCATGATCTTCTCCCGAAGTTCCTCCCGGGTAGATGGGTCCAGGTTGTCAAAGGGATTGTCGAGGATGAGATAATCCGGTTCCTCTTCCAGAATAAAGGCGAACAGGGCTTTTTTGCGTTCGCCGCTCGACATGGACTGGAGGCTTTGTTCGCGATCCCGGGTCAGTACTTTCCGGTCGTGCCTCAATTCTTCCTCCATCCACCTGAGGATCTCCGAGGTGGAGAAAAGTGCACCTCTTTTGCCTTCCAGCGACTCAAAACCCTCGGGCTGGGGTCCGTTGAGGAGCCTGTCTGCCAGGGGAGCTAAAGGAGTCGAATTATCAGTAAAAATGGCCCAGTGGTTTATCAAAACAGGTTGGTTTGTCACAAGAAAAGTCTCGGCTTTATCAGCAAAGATAGTCCTTCGGCGGAATGTGAGGACGGGAAGGACAACCCGGGAGTACTTAAAAATTCAGTCTCAGGACGGCATTGGGGGTAATACCCAGGGAATTCTGTGTAAAATCCCTCGCCTCCCCAGGATTGCCGACGCGATAAAACCGGCTCAGGGTATTGTCCCTGTCGAGGAGATTCCAGACAGATACTCCCACCTGGGCGTTCGTGCCGGGT
>NZ_JBFGBM010000025.1:0-20611 GCF_041567615.1 Muriicola sp. | reverse complement strand
CAATGAGGCTGTCAACGGAATCATTCTGGTTCCCTCCGCATGAGATCAGCACGGTGATAAGGGCCAGGATTGGAAAATTAGTTCTCATTTTGGTAAGTGGATTTGAATTGTTCTTATTAGTTATTTGCGATGACCTCTAGTTCGGTTTTGGCGTTGATCACATCTACCATGGACTGCAGGTACTCTTGCTGGGCACTGTACAATTGGGTCTGCGCTTGCCGGAGTTCAAAACTTGAGGCGATTCCCTCTTTGTATTTGATTTGATTTTTGCGTTCTATACGTTCGGCAAGATCGAGGTTTTCCTGTGTTGTGGCGTATTGTTCAATGGCCAGTTGATAGTCGCTTTTGGCTTTTTCCAGCTGCAACCTGATTTGCTCTTCTGTTTCTGTCAATTGTGTTTTCGCCTTTTCCAGAGCTATTTTAGCCCTTTGTGTACTCGCGCTCCGCTTGAGGGAACTGAAAATGGGGATGCTGAGATCGAATCCGAGTATGGACGAATCGAACCATTGCTGATCACCGTCAAAAAAAGTAAAGGAATCGCTGAAGGCCGTGGATCCGTAATTCAGAAAAGCGTTCAGTGTGGGGAGAGCCCTGCTTTTGGCTAGCTTCAATTCGTAATACCGTTGTTCGTTCAGGTTGTTGACCAGCTTGTAATCGACGTTGTTTTCCATGATGAACGGGGCATTCAGCAAAGCGGGATCCACATAGGCCTTGGCCAGGTCGTCCAGGTCCTCTTCGAGTGCCGTTGGAGAATCCAGGGGAAGCCCGAGAACAAGGTTGAGCATCTGCAGCGTGATTTTTTCAAGGCGGATGGCATTGTTCAACTGGCTTTCCACAGTAGAGAAGGTGATCTGAAGTTGCTCTACACTTTCCTCTTCTGCCAGTCCGTTCTCATAGAGCTTCCTGGTCTCATAGAGATTTTCGCTCAAGGCCTCCAGATTGTTTTTCAGAATGGAAACGGATTCCCCGGCCAGCAGTACGTTACCATAGGCTTCAACCACAGCTTTCCTGACCTCTTGCTGTGTCTTTTCCTTATTGTTTTGGCTGTAGCTCAAAAATGCTTTAGTGGCCTTCACACCCACGATATAGGATCCTTCAAATACCTGCTGCCTGAGGGTCGCTGTAGCCGTGGCCTGTTGGGGCTGCCCAAAAACTATGGGCTGAAACTCTCCCGGTTCTCCGCCAAAGAATTCTGCCGGGATCAGGGAAACGGGTTGTTTCAGGAAATTCTGGTAGCTGATATCCCCGGTGATCTGTGGTAGCCCTGAGGCAATAGTCTCCCATTTTTGATTGCGTGCATCAATGATATCCCTGTCGGCATTCAGGGCCTTGTAATTATTTTCCAGGGCAAAGGCGATGGCTTCACCCAGGGTGAAGGATACCGGTTCTTCCTGGGCGTATGGCCATGCATAAAGAAAGAACAAGGCGATAAATAAACGAGTGCGTTTCATTTATTCTTGATTAGATTGAATAATTTGATTTAAGGTTTTGCGTCCTTCTGGAGTTACGATACCTCGAAGGTGGTATTCAAGGTAATCGTCCATGAGTTGGGTCTTGGGAAATTCGTCCTCTGGAAAGAGCGTATGGTCCTTGATACTGGTAACTCCCGAAAAATAGATCCGGGCGATGAAATTCACATTGAGGTTAGACCGGTAGATCCCGAGCTCTACCCCCCTTTTTATGTTGTCCACTACACAGGTTTGCATAAGGTCGAATTGCTTCATGCGCATGGCGCTATGGATTCGCGGGAAATACTTCTGCAATTGAAACTGAGGGGAGGCCTTTTCATCCTTAAGGTGCTTCATGGCAAATTTTTTGATCTCATAAAGCTCTTCGATCGGATTCTTCTGCATGCTGCAGATCGCATCGATCCCCTGGGAGATCTGATCGAACAGGCTGTTGGCACAGGCCTCTACTAATTTGGTCTTGTTGTCGAAATGAGAATAGATAGTCTTCTTAGACATGCCCATCTCGTGTGCCAGGTCGTCCATGGTCACACTTTTAAAGCCCAGGGACAGGAACATATCAGTCGCCTTATCCAGAATCTTGTCTCTCATAAGGGGGCAAATATATTTAGGAAACTTTAAAAACAAAAAAAGTTTCCAAAGTTTTAGAATTAATTAACACAGGCCTTTTTTTGAAAAATTTTGCTGAATTCGGGGTGAAGCAAAATGCTTTGAGACGATTTCTCCTATTTTTGAAAAAAATTGCCGATGCAATCTGTAGCCTACTATAGAGAAGAATTTGAAAATCATCTCCTCTCGGGGATGGCAAAGAGGGAACCTGCTTCTCTCTACGAACCCATGAACTATATCCTCAGACTGGGGGGCAAGCGCCTCAGGCCGGCCCTGGTCTTGCTATCGGCTGAACTTTTCGGGGGTACATACCAGGATGCGCTTCCTGCGGCTATGGCTGTTGAGTATTTCCATAATTTCTCACTCATCCACGACGACATCATGGATGAAGCCCCTTTAAGACGGGGCAAGACCACGGTACATAAGAAATGGGATATCAATGCAGGAATCCTATCGGGAGATGCCATGCTTATAGAGGCATATCGATTCCTTGAACCGTATCCTTCTGAAACCTTTAAGGAACTCAGCACTGTTTTCAGCAAAACAGCTATGGAGGTCTGCGCGGGGCAACAATACGATATCGATTTTGAGACCCGGGACGACGTAACTGTGAAGGAGTACCTGAAGATGATCGAATTCAAAACAGCGGTACTCGTAGGTGCTGCCGTTAAAATGGGTGCGATAACTGCAGGGGCGTCTATGCAGGAGCAACAGGAGATATACGCTTTTGGGCTTAACCTCGGGATCGCTTTCCAGCTACAGGACGACTACCTGGACGCCTTTGGCGACCCTGATAAATTCGGGAAACAGGTAGGAGGTGATATCATCGAGAATAAAAAGACCTACCTGTTTTTAAAGGCACTGGAGCTCGGGGAATCCGCAATGGGCAAGGAGCTGAGTGACCTGTTTTCCATCCAACCCAAAAAAGCTGAGAAAAAGATCAGGCGTGTAAAAGAGATTTATTTGCAGAGCGGGGCAACCGAAGACACCAAAAATGCCATTGCCACCTATACTGAAAAGGCGTTTTCCTGCCTGGAAAAGTTAAACCTGCCCCAAGAGAACAAGGAAATCTTACTGCGCTTCGGCAAGGACCTTATGGGCAGGAAGGTTTAGCCCGACAAATTACCACCGTTTCTTTTCGGCTGAGATTACCCAAAAGGCATGTCGGATCAACGATTTGATAAAGGGAATGGGGTTTGGGGCCATCATAATGTAGATATCTTCGTACCACCGGGTTTCCTCATCCAGGAATTTAAGGATAAGCTGTGGTTTTCTCTTCCTGAACAGGGATTCAAAGATAGATCTACCCAAATCGTTTCTCCTGTAAAGTATGTTGAGCAGCAACAGGTCGTAATACCAAAACCTGCTTTTTTGTTGAAAGTCAGACAGATTTTTTTCCTCCTTCAGGTGTTGTATCAACGCCTTCGTCTTCCTGGCTGTATTCATAAAGGTATACCCTGTACTGGGCTTGCTCCATCCTCCTGCCGTCCCGATGTGGAAAATACGGTCCGTATTGTGCTGTGAAAAATCGTAGCAGGTCATGGGGATACTCCCTTTTTCCTTCTCGGTGATTTCGTACTCAGGGGAGTTGAATTCACTGATCATGTAATCCCTGATCGCCTGCTCGTATTCCTCGTCCTTTAACAGGGAAGGGGAAAAAAGGGTATATTCCACAAGGGCTTCCTTCTCTGTAAAGGGCAAAACGTACATGAATCGGGTGTTGTCTTTCTGATCCACGGAGAAATCCATAAACGTAGCCCGTCCCGCATTAAAAACAGGTTCTTTAGTCTTTACGAACCAACCTATAAAGTGCTGTTGCAAAATGGGGTACTTCGGATGCTCACCCAGGCTTTCATAAGAAAACAAGCTGTTAAAAACCTGTTGGGTATGATACCTGGCAGATGGGGTTTCCACCTTTACGAATCCATTCGGTTCTTCATTGACAGACGTTACTGCTTCCTGCCGGAAGTGCACATTGGGATAGGACGAAATTTTTGGCAGGAAATGGCGATAAAAATCGAGGCCCTTCACCATCTTGTAGGAGTAAGGTGTGATGGCATAAGATTTTTTGTGTTCTTTCCCCCCAAAATAGATACTCTCCCAACGCTTACTTACGATCTCCTCAAAGGGTCCCTCATCCTTTTCCCAAAAGCACCAGGTACGATCATTCTTATTTTTGGAGTCCTTATCGAGGAGCAGGATTTGTTTGTCCTTAAAAGCCGGGTCCTTTCCCAACCCGTCGGCCAGCATAAGCCCTGCTGCCCCGGCACCTATAATGATGAAGTCGAATTCTGTCATGGACCAACTGAGAAGCGCTAAGGTACGAATTATGGACGTATCAAGGTCCTCTACATGCGATACCTCAAGCCCACAAAGGCCCGAATCCCCTGGTTGGGTCCGTAGACATAGGTAGGGTCGAAGGTGAGGGCGTAGGGGTTGTCCTGGGTGGCGACCACTTGCCCATTGGCGTCATAGGTTACATTCCTGTCGAAGGGATCATTGGCCCTGGCAATGATAAAGGGTGCGCTCCTGTTGGGTGTCCAGTCCAGAAGGTTCTTCACGCCCCCGTAGATCTCAAAATTATCCAGGCCGGAATAGGTGAATTGGATGTTTTGAATACTCCAGGTGGGGGAGTATTCGTTACGCGGATCCAGGTCGCCCAGCAGAGGAAGCCGCATGGGGCCGTATAAATTTCCGGTATAGTCCAGGGCAAGACGCAGAGGACGGATTTCATAGGAGATACTCCAGGTTCCGGTAAACTGCTCGGTAAGGATCTGCCTTGTCTTCACCCCGTCTTCGGTGCTCGAAACATCCATCAGGGTGGCTCCCATCAGGATCTTAAGTCCGTTTGGAAGGGCCAGGTCCACATTGGCACTGATCCCTTTGGAAATGGAATTCCCGTCGAGGTTGTCATAGATGATCTGATCCGTATTGGTCTCGTAATCCGGAATGATTTGGTTGGTAAAATAGGTATAGAAGGCAGAAGTTTCCAGGTTGAGGTAGGTGCCTCCTGAGCTGTAAATTTTTTTTGAGTAATTCAGGTTGACATTATAAGACTGTTCCGGATCGAGTTCTTCCCTGATCACCACTTCCCGCGCACCTGTAAGGGCGGCGTGGTCTTCGGTGAAAAGGTTTACTACCCTGAAACCGGTCCCCGCATTCAGCCGGAAGAGGTCCGTATCTGTAACCTTCCACTTATAGGCGAGCCTGGGGGTGAAGATGGTCCCGTGCCGTCGGTCGATATCCAGTCTTGAACCCAGTAGGAGGGAATGTTTTTTCCCGAGGCTTATCTCATCCTGGGCAAAGAGACTGGGGATCCATACTTTATCCGGGTTATTTTCCTGTCCCGTGGCAGTGGCAGGGGTATTGTCATCGTAGTAGTTATATCGCATAGCCAGCCCCAGCAACAGGTCGTGGGAATGCAAGACCGGACCCCAGGTCAGCTGCCCGAACCCGATACGCTGGTCGGCGAGGTAAGAGGTAGTCCCATAGACGGAATTCTGATTGTGGCTCGTATAGGAAAAGGAAAGCATGAGGGGGGCATCAACCGGGAGCTGGTATTTCCCGAGCAGTTCCCACCGGCTGGTGTAAATACTCTCTCCATATATCTGATCCCCACCCCTGAATTCCGGGGTCCACTGCATTTCTCCTCCCCACCGGTCCTCATACAGGAAGCGCCCGGCAAGGGAAAAGATGCGTTGTTTGGGTCTGATGAAATTCCATTTCTGGAAGAGGGAGATTCTGTCCTGTAGGGTGACGTCCGTAAAATTATCTCCGTTGTTGTCTATGGGGATGTCGTAGTTGAAATAGTTCAATCCCAAAAGAAGAGAGGTCTTTTCGCCCAGTGCCAGTTTGGAGCCGACATCGAGGTTGTACTCCCCCCATCCGGTAACATAGGCGTCTGCTACGAATTCCGGAGCCTCCGGCGGGTGTTTGGTAATGATGTTGATCAGCCCTCCAACGGCCTCACTTCCATAGAGGGAGGAAGCCGGACCTTTGACGATTTCTACCTGTGAGATCAGGGAATTGGGAATGCCCGACAGGCCGTAAACGGTCCCGAGTCCGCTGATGATGGGCATACCGTCGATCAGCACAAGGGTGTAGGGACCTTCCAGCCCGTTGATGTGAATGTCGCCCGTATTGCAGACATTGCAGTTCACCTGGGGCCTGACTCCATTGACGTTGGCCAGGGCCTCGAAGACATTGGGGGTGGGGTTTTTTTGAAGAAAAGCAGGTGAATAGACCTCCACGGGAACCGGACTTTCGAGTCGCCTCACCGGTTTCAGGGTCCCGCTGACCACAATATCCTCCAGGGTTTCAACAGAAGGCGTAAGGGCTATATCCAGGACCAATTCCTCCTGTAAGGACAGGTCGATCTCTGTGGAAAAAGGCTCAAACCCTATGGCCGAGGCGAGGAGAAGATACCGTCTCTTTTCGAGTTGGTCTATACGGTAGAGACCATCCGCATCGCTGGACGTTCCCATCCCTGTACCCCTGATCCTGATATTTACGTCAGCGACAGGTTCTGATCCTGAGGTGACTCGTCCCGATATACTCGCCCTTTGGGCAAGCCCCTGTAATCCGCAACACAAGAGCAGCAGCACCATCCCAAACCATTTTCCCTTTACGGAAGTACCCATGACTAGAAATTATAATTTAGACAAAGCTAAAAATATGTTTTTACAAATAAAAATGTATTTTTGTTCTATTGAAAAGTTTATGACGCAGTCAGAAGAGAATTACCTGAAAGCCATCTACCACCTGGGAAGGAAAAATCCGGGTGTGATCTCCACTAACGCCATTGCCGAGGAGATGCAGACCAAGCCTTCTTCTGTGACAGATATGGTGAAGCGCCTCTCCGAAAAAGGTTTTCTGAATTACAAGAAGTACCAGGGAGTGAACCTGAGTGAACGCGGGATCCGGAAAGCCCTGATGATCATCAGGAAACACCGGTTGTGGGAGACCTTTCTGGTTGAGAAAATGAATTTTTCATGGGACGAAGTGCACGAGATTGCCGAACAGCTCGAACACATCCAAAGCGAAAAGCTCATTGACGAACTCGACAGGTTCCTGGCCTACCCCAAGGTGGATCCACACGGCGACCCTATCCCAGACAAAAACGGGGAAGTGCAGTCGCGGAAATCCAAACTCCTCAGCAACCTGGAGATCAACACTTCAGGGGTGTGTATAGGCGTCAGGGATTCATCAGCCTCTTTTTTAAGGTACCTCGACAAAAACCAGATCGCCCTCGGAGATCGTATTCAGGTGATGGAAAAGGAGGATTTTGACGACTCTATCCGGGTGCAGATCGGTGGCAGGAAACTCTCGCTATCGCATACGATCGCCTCTAACCTAATCGTGACTCAGGAATCAGAATGATGGAACAGGTAATCTCATATTTCGAATCGATTAATCCAGTGCTGGGCGCCCTCTATGCAACGCTGTTCACATGGGGGCTCACCGCTGCGGGGGCCTCACTGGTCTTCCTGTTTAAGACCATGAACCGGGCCGTTCTAGATGGGATGCTGGGCTTCACAGGGGGCGTCATGGTGGCCGCCAGTTTCTGGAGTCTCCTGGCACCGGGGATAGAGATGAGCGAGGGTGAAGGTTTCGTAAAGGTCATCCCGGCCGCAGTAGGGTTCCTGTTGGGGGCTGCCTTTATTTACGGGCTCGATAAGGTTCTACCTCACGTACACATCAATTTTAAGGAAACAGAAGGGATCAAGACTCCCTGGCACAGGACCACCCTCCTGACCCTGGCGATCACCTTGCATAACATTCCGGAGGGGCTCGCTGTAGGGGTCTTGTTCGGGGGTGTTGCAGCCGGGTTTGAAGGGGCCAATATAGGAGGAGCCGTCGCCCTTGCCCTCGGGATAGGACTACAGAATTTCCCGGAAGGTTTTGCTGTGGCCATGCCGTTGCGCAGACAAGGTCTCAGCAGGCTAAGGAGTTTTACTTATGGTCAGGCTTCCGCTATTGTCGAGCCCATCGCTGCCGTTTTAGGGGCCTGGGCCGTGCTCACTTTTCAACCGATTTTGCCTTATGCCCTAAGCTTTGCAGCAGGCGCCATGATCTTTGTGGTAGTGGAAGAGGTGATCCCGGAGACCCAGCAGGACAAGTATACAGACATAGCCACCATGGGCTTTATCGGTGGATTCATCATTATGATGGCTCTTGATGTGGGCCTGGGCTAGGACGGGGTGCATTAAAAAGAGTATCGGGGACCCGAATTATTCCTGATCCTTGTAAGGAATGTTATCGATGAGATACTGCAGGGCCTTGATGCGTGCTTCCGTCTTGCGGTCGGCCTCAATGATGATCCAGGGTGATTTCTTCAGGTTGGTATGTTCAAACATCCGCAACTTGAATTCCGTGTAAAGGTCCCAAAGTTCCTGGGCTTTTCGATCGACATCCGTCATTTTCCACTTCTTTAGAGGACTGGACTGTATATCTTTGAATCGGAGGGCCTGCTGTTGTTTAGTGATGGAGAAGTAAAATTTGATCAGGTAGATCCCGGAGTCCATGATCATGCTTTCAAAACTGTTCACCTGCTCCATAAAGCTGCGGTATTGTGATTTCGTGCAGAACCCATTCACGGGTTCTACTACGGCCCGATTGTACCAGCTCCTGTCAAAAAATACCATTTCCCCGGGTTTGGGTAACTGATTCACATAGCGTTGGAAATACCACTGACCCTGTTCTTCAACGGTAGGTTTTGGCAGGGCGACGATCCTGTAATGCCGGGGATTGATGTGCTCCGTGATCCGCCTAATGGCCCCGCCTTTACCCGCTGCGTCCCTGCCTTCGAAGATCACTACTACCTTCTTGTTCTTTTCGATGACCCAATGCTGCAGTTTGATCATCTCGGCCTGCAACTTATGAAAAGTTAGCTCATCCTTCAGCAGCCTCAGGGCTTTGGGGACATTGGTCTTTTTGTCGGCCATGAGAAACTGGATTCCCAGTGGGGTATTGAGCAATTCGAGGTCTTCTTGGCTCAGGTCCAATTGTTGTTCACTTTTCTTCTTCATGGGTTATATGTCGATTTGCTCGATCTGACGGTAATACCTGAGTACTACATTGGGATCGGGAAGGATAGTGGTCTTGCTCTTCTGGGCCTTGGTATAATCGAATTGTGAGAGGACGTAGCGCATACTTTCCAGACGGGCCGTTTTCTTGTTGTTTGCCTTAACAATGATCCAGGGGCTGAAGGTGGAGTGGGTTTTGGAAAACATGTGCTCCTTGTAGTAGGTGTACTTATCCCATAGTTCCTGACCTTTCTGATCCACAGGACTAAACTTCCATTTTTTAAGGGGGTTGAGGAGTCGGGAATCCATTCTTCTCTTCTGCTCCTTTTTGGAGATGGAAAACCAGAATTTAATGATCTTGACCCCGTCCTCATACAACATATGCTCAAAACCCGGGACCTGAACCATGAACTGGTTGTATTCCTGCTGGGTGCAGAATCCCATCACGGGTTCCACAACAGCACGGTTATACCAGCTCCTGTCAAAAAGCACGATCTCCCCGGGATTGGGAAGCTCCTTGATGTATCTTCTGAAATACCATTGTCCCCGCTCTACCTCGGTAGGCCGGGAAAGTGCGACGACCCTTGTGGATCGGGGGTTCAGGTGCTGCTTGAATCGCTTGATGGTCCCACCTTTTCCCGAAGCGTCCCTGCCCTCAAAAATGATTGCTACCCGCAGATTTTTTTTCTTGACCCATCGCTGGAAGTTGACCATTTCCGTTTGCAGAAGGCGAAGTTCTTCTTCATATCTGAGGTTTCTCAAGGCTTTGGTTATCGGAATCTTTTTTTCTTCGGCGATATCGATGAGGTCTTTCCTCTTCTTGACGCTTGAAAGGTCTTCCAGGGTAAACATAAAATGCGGAGGGTATTTACAATTAGTATTGCGGTCTCCTTTAAAAAAGGACCGGATGCCTAAAGATACTACTTTTGGAAATCTCGACGTATTAAATACGGGATCTACAATCGTCGGGGATCCCCCTTGTAGGATTGAGGTGTATTGACTATGTTTATTTTCCCGTTGGGAAATTGGCTTTGAAAAACACCAATCCGCAAATCTCATGATGACGGTTAAGAAGAGACATTGGCTTTGGAATTTGGTCATCGGCCTCACTGTGTTGGTGTGCCTGGCGGCCTTTTTACTGCATTCGAAAAACTGGATCAGGGAAGAACAAGAAGGATTACTACTTTTTTCCGGGTTCTACATCTCCGAGATTCGTTACGGGGAATTAGAATCTTTACAGATAGTCCCCAGGATACCGGAAATGGAGAGGAAATCCGGATTTTCTGTCTGGGGCATCGAGAAAGGGATCTTCCGGGATACCCTCTCGGGAGTGGAGGGGATAAGGGTGTATGTCGATGAGCTCAAATATCCTAAGATCCTCATTAAACAAAAGGAGTCCCCACCGATCTATCTCAATTTCAAAGACTCCCTGGAAACGGCTGTTTTCTTCGAGAAGCTCAAGGGAAAATTGGATGCATTGCCTGAGGATTAGCCGTATAAAACCAAGCATCTTCCGATCCACTGAAAGTTTTAGCAATTCTCTGACATAAAATTTCAATTCCATCAGATACTTTTGCAGGGCAATTTTACGTTACGCACCTGACTAACCCAAAGTTTATGAGGAAATATCTCTTTGTTCTTTCTTTCCTATTGCCTTTGTGCCTTCTGGCTCAAAACGAACTTATCGTTGAGGTGCAGGGGGTGCAGTCTTCCGCGGGAAATATCAATGTGGCCGTTTATAACAAGGCCGATGGCTTCCTCAAATTTGAAGGGGTTTATAAATCAGACAGCACCAAGGCTGTTGCCGGGAAAACAAAGATCAGGATAGAGAATCTTCCCAGCGGGGAGTATGCCCTGGCCGTTTTCCACGATGAGAATGGGAACAATGTCCTGGATACCAACTGGCTTGGAATCCCAAAGGAACCTGTAGGGTTCTCCAATTCCAGAATGAAGACCTTCGGCCCGCCCAGTTTTTATGAGTGTTCCTTCTCACTTTTTTCCAACCGGGCAGTTGAGGTCAGTTTGTAACCACTAGTCCTTACTCTCCTGATACCCAGGAGGCCTCAACCATCTCACGGGTGCCTCGGGTTCCGGTTTCATTTTAAATTCCTGAGTTTGTAAAAGCCTCATGGCTTCCTGCACGCTTCTTTCCAATTGCGGATCCCCGCCTTCGAGAACTTTTTTAGGGTCCTGTATCACCTCTATATCCGGGGCCACTCCTTCTGCTTCCACGGCCCATTTCCCATCCACATCGAAGAACCCTCCCCTGGGTGCGACCATTCGGCCTCCGTCTATAAACCTCGGGGTGTCCCAGGTACCTACCAGTCCGCCCCAGGTGCGTGTTCCTACCAGCGGACCCAGATTTTTGGCCTTGAACATATAGGGTAATAAATCGCCTCCCGAGCCGGCCCTTTCATTAATGATCATCACTTTGGGGCCCCAAATCCCTGCCATGGGAGTAGTCCAGGGACGGTTGTCATTGGCCTTGCTGTTGAAATACCCCAACAGGGTCCGGTCCATGATATCAATCATATAATCTGCTGCAGAGCCCCCACCGTTGTTCCGCTCATCAATGATCACCCCTTTCTTGTCCTGCTGAGAGAAGTAATACCGGTTGAAATACTGAAAGCCTCTTCCCCCCGTGTTCGGGACATAGACATAGGCGAGTTTGCCGCCGGACAGGGCATCTACTTTTCGGCGGTTGCCCTCGATCCAGTCCATGGTCCTGAGCATATATTCGTTTTGCACCGGCTTTACAAGCACGTCCCGGGCACCACTTCCGTCAGGGGAGGAAGATATCCTGAGTTGGATCTCCCTCCCGGCCGTCTGTTCCAGCAGGCTGTAGGGATTGATACCTGAGTTGAGTTTCTTCCCGTTGATCGCCAGGATATAGTCTCCTGTTTTTACCTCGATCCCGGGCAGGTGAAGGGGCGCACTGAGGTCGGGATTCCATTGTTCCCCTGTGTAGATCCTGGAGATCTTGTACAGGCCGTTTGCCACTTCCAGGTCGCATCCCAAAAGACCCACGGGTACATCTTCAATATCCGGAAAGTCTCCGCCCGAAACATAGGAATGCCCTATGGCAACCTCCCCGCTCATGATGTCGACCACGTAGTTGAGGTCAGTGCGGTGGCGTACATGTTCGATCCAGGGGGAATACCACTCGTAGACGAGGTCCCAGGGAGCGCCATGCACGTTATCCACATAGAGAAAGTCTCGCATAAACCGCCAGCCTTCCCGAAAGATTTGCTTGTATTCGGCACGGGGATCTACTTTGATCTTGATATTCGTATCCAGTTTCCCTTCACTGCTTTTAAAATTGCCCTTGGTCTCTGAAATGAACCAGGAACCATTCTGCTTTACCAGGACGTTTTTCCGGTCAGAAGATGGGATGAATTCCGAAATATTGTTCCCGAATTCCTCTGCCTTCTCTTTTTTTACGTCATAGGAATGGATCTTGAAATTACGCTCGTTGGGTACGTTCTCTACTATAAAGAGTTGATGCTTGGGTCCCTTGGCGAGGGCCACGTAATTCCTTTCTTCCAGTTTCAGGGGAACGATGCGGGCATAGATTCCCTGTGAGTCGATCGTTACCTCTACCTTCTTTTCAGCCTCCTCCTCCTCTTCTCCTTTCTTCTTGCCTTTCTTCTTTCCTGTTTCTGGTGGAGCGGCCTCCGTTTCCTCATCCGACTCTGGCAGGTTGGGAGCCTTACCGCCGGCAGACAGGACCAGGGCGTATAAGCTGCGTGTTACTTGTGGGTCATAGGAACTCATATCGAGCCAACCTGATTGCAGGCCGTAATTGGTGCTGGCCAGGAAGTAGAGATATTCTCCTCCCTCATCCCAGACCGGACTGATCGCATCGGCCATGCCATCGGTGAGCTGAAGCTCCTTCCGGGTCTGGACATTGTAGGCGAAGATGGCCTTAAAGTGACTGTCGAGTTGTTTGGAGTAGGCGATCCACCTGCTGTCCGGAGACCAGACGGGATTCATGGTCCTGTTGGGGTGTGCATACCTGTCCGTGGCAGCCTTTTGGACATCGCCCGTGCTGAGAGCAATGATCCACACATTGTAATCGGTATCTGTAAAGGCGATATAATTCCCATCCGGCGACCAGTCGGGCTGGAAATAAAAAGTGGGATTCGGCAGGGAATAACTTTTCGAGTTCAGCCCATCCTGATCCCCGACGACCAGCTGATATTCCCCACTGGCATCCGAAAACCAGGCGATCTTGTCGCCCTTGGGCGACCAGACGGGGTAGCGGTCGGCCACGCCGGTCGAATTCGAGAGGTTCCTGTAGGTTCCCTTCTCTTTAGGGACGCTAATGATCTCTCCCCTGTATTCAAAAAGGGCCCTTTTCCCTGTAGGGGATATTCCCGCATTGGTAAGGTTATTGCCGTTTGCTTCTTCCCACCTGGGCCTTGCAAAATTCATGTCCCCTTTCACTTCCACGACCAGCCGGCTTGTGGCATTGGTTTCGGGATCCAGGATATGGAGGTAACCGCCCTGTTCATAGACAATGCTTTCGGGTCCTGCATCCAGGCTTTTGACGTCAAATTTTTTGTGGAAGGTGTGTTGCAGCTCCTGTCCGGTAGCAGGATCATAAGACCAGATGTTGCTGGCCAGATCCCTTTCGGATAGATAAAAGACCCTGCCCTTGTACCAGACCGGGTCGAGGTGTCTTTCTGCAGTAGGCTGTGGCGTTCTCTGCAGGGTACCTGTAGCCAGCTCCACGATCCAAATCGGCATGGCCTGTCCTCCCCTGTAATTCCTCCACTCCGGATCCCATGACGTAATTGGGGTATAGGCGACGTATTTGCCGTCTGCGGAGATCTCCCCATAGGCCGCTCTCGGTACTGCTATCGCCTGAGGCAGACCTCCTTCAGGGGATACGGTATATAGTTTGTTCGTCTGGGTAGGCCGGGCCTCCCGTGCAGAACGGAACAGTACTTTGCCGTCCGGGGTCCAGCCCTGAACCACATCATCTCCGGGATGCCAGGTGAGCCTTTGAGGTTCGCCTCCCGCAATGGGAATGATATAGACATCGCTGTTGCCATCGTATTCAGCCGTAAATGCGATCCAGGATCCGTCACTCGAAAAATGTGGTGAGAATTCGTAACCTTCGTTACTGGTAAGACGTTCTGCCTGCCCTCCGTTTGCGGATACCTTCCACAGGTCGTTGGCATAGACGAAAACGATGTGTTCGCCGGATAGGGTAGGTTGGCGGAGGAGTTGAGTCCCCTGCCCGTTTAGCAGGCTGCTCAAAAGAAAAAATAGGAGTAGTTGGACTGTTTTCATTAGTACTGTTTTATCCGTGGAAAGTAGAGAAAAATTAGGTAGAAATCAATCCAAATCATCAGCGTCTCCATGGTAATTGCCTGAAAATACCTGGATCCTGTTAGGGCCGCGAAGGGTTCTAGTAAGTGGTGATCTTGATGACGCCCTTGGCTCCCCTGGATCCGTATTCGGAGGCATCCGATCCTGTCAGTACGACCACCTCTTTTACGTTCATATTATCCACGAGCCGGTCGATGTCGCGAAAGGAGTTGCCGACGATATAACCGTCCAGGACATAAAGGGGTTCGGGATTTCCACCCCCGAAACCGGCGGGATCTTCGGTTTCATTTGAAATGAAGTTGCTCGCCTTGTTGATGATAGGAACCCCGTTTCTGATGATTACCCCGGGCAATTGGCGGATCCTGTTCAGGAGGGAAATAGTGACGCGATTCTTGTCTTGCAGGTCCTGGTCTAGGTTCTCAGTCTTACCTGCTGTGACGTTTTTTGCTGGGCCACAGGACAGGATGAGAAAGAGAATTGAAAATAAAAAACGAACTTTCATACATGGAAAAATAAGGTCCATTAAAGATACATTTTTCGAGCCGGGATAAGTCGATGTTTTCAGAAAAGGTTTATCCTTAACTTTGAATAAATTCTTTCCATGATTTTACTCGTACAGGTTGTAGGTGCCCTCTTTGGATTCCTTGCTGTCTTATTCGGTGCTATGGGGGCTCATGCCCTGCAAAAAACCCTCAGTCAGGACCAGCTAAAAAGTTTTGAAACAGGTGTGAAATACCAGATGTACCATGGGATCCTGCTCCTGATCCTGGGGTTTAACCTCGGCTTCACCACGGCTTTGGAAACCTATATAGCTTACAGTTTTATCCTGGGGACATTCCTGTTTTCCTTTAGCATTTACGGGCTGTGCCTGAGTGACGCGCGGGGAAAAAAATGGAGGTTTCTGGGGCCGGTTACTCCGCTGGGAGGTCTACTACTCCTGGTAGGTTGGGCGCTATTGTTCTACTCTTTCATCGCCCATATTGTCTGAGTTCAGCTGCAGCCACAGTCGTCCTGCCCGCATCCTGAGGAAGGGCCCTTCCGGCCGATCCTGTACTTTTTTGGCAGCAGGAACCTGTTGACCAGGTAGACGAGGGCCACAAGGAGGGTTAGGTAGACCAGGATGGATTGAAGATTCATAGCTCTATTTCAAAAGTTGATAGGCGACCAACGCTATAAGATACGCAAAAGTACTCATGATCGCTAATTGTGCCAGGGGCCATTTCCAGCTGTTTGTCTCCCTCTTAACCACGGCCAGCGTACTCATACACTGCATGGCGAAGGCGTAGAACAAGAGGAGGGATATACCCGAGGCCAAATTGAAAAGGGGTTGGTCTGATTCACCCCTGACTTCAGCCGCCATACGATTCTTGATGGTCTCTTCTTCGTCATTGCCCACACTGTAGATGGTGGCCAGCGTACCGACAAACACTTCGCGGGCGGCAAAGGAGGTCAGTACTGCTATGCCGATCTTCCAGTCATAGCCCAGGGGTTTTACCAGGGGCTCTATGGCCTTGCCGATATTTCCGATGTAGGAGTTCTCCAGCTTAAAACTGGCGATCTCCTGTCTTTGGGCCCTGAATTCCAGGGATTCCTTTTTTGAATCCAGAGAATCCTTTAACTGGGCTTCACTGAGAGCAGCCCCGGTTTGGAGCTCTCCCATGTAGGATTGCAGTTTCTCGTTGATTGCTTCCCGGTTGTAGGCCGTGAATCCATTTTCAGAGATCCTTTGTTTGACCAGCGTATCAGCCTGGGCAAATCGATCGGAATACCCATTTGATCCCAGGAACCACAACACGATGGAAATCGCAAGAATGATCTTTCCGGCCCCGTAGACAAAACTTTTCGTTTTTTCAATAACCGTATATACCACATTCTTCAATAACGGCACCTTGTAATTGGGCATCTCGATCACAAAGAAAGTCCGGCTACGGATCTCAAGGATCCTGTGCAGGATCATGGCGGAAAACAGGGCCGCCATAAAGCCAATACTATAGAGAAGCATCAGGGTAAGGGCCTGGTAGCTAAGGCCAAAAAACCTTCCTTCAGGGATGACCAGGGCGATGATGATCAGGTAGACAGGAAGCCTTGCGGAACAGGTCGTAAATGGAGTTACCAGGATGGTGATGAGCCGTTCTTTCCAGTTCTCGATGTTCCTGGTGGCCATTACCGCAGGAATGGCACAAGCCGTTCCCGAGATCAGGGGAACCACGCTTTTCCCACTCAGGCCAAAGGGCCTCATCACCCTATCCATAAGGAAGACCACCCTGCTCATGTACCCCGATTCCTCGAGCAAAGCGATAAAGAGGAAGAGAAAGGCGATCTGGGGGATAAAAATGACAATACCGCCTATACCCGCGAGGATACCTTCGGCGATCAGGTTCGTAAAGACCCCAGAGGGGAGTGTATCTTTAACCCACTCGCTGGCAGCTGCAAATTGTTCATCGATAAAGTCCATCGGATAGCTGCTCCAGTCGTATATCGCCTGAAAAATCATGAGCAGGATGAAAAAGAAAATGAGGTAGCCAAACACCTTGTGGGTGAGAATTTTGTCCAGGGTAGCTCTTAAGCCTTTGGCCGCCTGGAGGTCTACCTTATAGGCTTCCTTGAGGATCCCGTTGATGAACTGGTATCTGAGGATGGTCTCTTTTTGCTGAAGTCTCTTAAGTTCAGATTTTGATTTCGTACTGAAAGAACTCGTGTCGGGGATGGTCTTTTTATCTAAGGGCGTAAAGTTCACATCCTGGGTGATGACCAGCCACAGTTTGTACAGGTCCTCGTTGGGAAAGGTCTTTTTGAGCTTGTCAAAATACTCCGGGTCGATCACCGTAGTATCTACATTGGGCTTGTTGGAAAGGTTCTTATAGTCGGCGATCAGTTCCTTGATCTTCTCAATCCCGAAGTTCTTCCGCGTACTGACCAGGGCGATACGGGTATCGAGTTTCTTTTCCAGCAGTTCCAGATCGAGGGTGATCCCTTTCCTCCGCATCCGGTCGGCCATATTGATCACAAGGATCGTTGGGATCCTGAGGTCTTTGATCTGCGTAAAGAGCAGGAGGTTGCGTTTGAGGTTCTCCACGTCGCTGATCACGACCACTACATCCGGAAAATCCTTGTCGTTTCGGTTGAGGAGCAACTCCACCACCACACTTTCATCCAGGGAAGTGGTGTTGAGACTGTAGGTTCCCGGGAGATCCAGGATATGGGCTTTAACACCCCTGGGGAGCTTGCATATCCCTTCCTTCTTCTCCACCGTGATCCCGGGATAGTTCCCCACCTTTTGTTTGAGCCCTGTCAGTTGGTTGAAGACAGAGGTTTTCCCGGTATTCGGATTTCCTATGAGTGCGACGTTGATACTCTTGCTCATTCTCTGCTAGGCGTCTTCGAGAATATCGATAAAAATAAGTTGGGCGGTAGCTCTCCTGATGGCAATATGGGAGCCATTTACATTTACATAGATGGGATCTTTAAAGGGGGCGATCTGAACCATTTCGACCTCGTTACCCGGAAGGCAACCCAATTCGAGAAGCTTGATAGGGAGGATATCGTCAGCACAGGTCTTGATAATACCGCGCTGCCCCATTTTAAGATCGACTACTGTAGCGCTCAATTCTTATTTAGATTGATTTTAAGTAAGGACAAAAGTAAGTGAAAAAAATAGAATAACAGAAGGATTAAGAGTTTTAGTAGTCCTGCCCGCGATCCCTATGAAGGATCACCTGAACGGTCATAGGTTGCGATAGGACGCTTTCAGAATCTTAAGGTCGTTGAGCAGGTTCTCGATGTCCTCCGGATCTGTCCCGTCGTAGGTGCCCCGAATCCTCTTCTCCTTGTCGACCAGGATAAAATTCTCGGTGTGGATCATATCAAAAGGCCCTCCGTCACCGTCGGTCTTCACAGCCAGGTAGGATTTGCGGGCCAGTTCATAGATCTGTTTCTTATCTCCTGTGACCAGGTTCCATTTGTTGTCAATGACCCCTTTTTCAAGGGCGTACTTTTTTAACTGGGCCACCGAGTCGATCTCTGGGGTCACGGAGTGGCTCAGCAGCAGGACCTCATCGTCATTAAAAATCTTCTCCTGAATGGTGACCATGTTGTTGGTCATGATCGGGCAGATAGAGGGACAGGTGGTAAAAAAGAAATCAGCTATGTAGATCTTGTCCCGGTAATCTTCCTGGGTGATGGTATCCCCATTCTGATTCACCAGGGAGAAGTCGGCTATGGTATGATACTTCCTCACATAGCGCACAGCATCGTCTACCAGTTCCGGGTTGAAATCAGCCGGTTGGTAGACCGGAAGGGTTTTTTTGGGCTGAAGGGCATTATAGAAAAGAAGGACGATAACAGCCGAAAGGCCCAGCATGACCAGGCCCAGGAATCTGAATTTTCTGAAGAAACGCCTCATCCTTCTTTTTTCACAAAGGTACGGCAGGGGAGCAAGCCAGTCAAAATTTCGAGGAGGTAGCGCTCCTAAAACTTTCATAAAATCCTGAGACCGGTCTGAGTTTCTTTTTATAAGACTATGGGAAAACGTATTTTTGTGCCTCCAAACCGATTTTAATGAATCCCATCGTCATTCAGACCATACAATTCTTTATGAGCCTTTCCCTGCTCATCATCCTGCACGAGCTTGGCCATTTTATCCCGGCCAAGATCTTTAAGACGCGGGTCGAGAAATTCTATCTCTTTTTTGATATCAAATATTCCCTCTTTAAAAAGAAAATAGGAGAGACGGTTTACGGGATCGGGTGGTTGCCGCTCGGAGGGTATGTGAAAATCTCCGGGATGATTGACGAGAGCATGGACAAGGAGCAGATGCAACAGCCCCCGAAGCCCTGGGAATTCAGGAGCAAACCTTCCTGGCAACGGTTGATCATCATGCTGGGCGGAGTTACCGTAAACTTTATCCTGGCCGTGATCATCTACATAGGGATGGCGTATGCGTACGGAGACCAGTTTATTCCCACCGACAGTCTGGAAGGTGGTGTCTGGGTGACGGAAGAGAATATAGGGGATAAGCTCGGGATACAAACAGGGGATAAGATCGTAGCCGTAGACGGGGAATACGTGGAGAATTTTAACAGCCTTTTCCTTGAGATCGTGAATGGCAACTCCATTACCATCGATCGGAATGGAGAGATTATCGAAAAAGAGATCCCGGTAGATTTCATCGCTACGCTTTTGGAAGACGAGGACAAAGTGAGATTCCTGAGCCCGCGCATGCCCTTTGTGGTCGGGGCTATCCCCGAAACTTCGGCCAATAAGGACTCAGGATTGCAGGTCGAAGATATGATCGTGGGGGTAGGGGATGACCAGGTGAAATATTTTGATGAAGCCAAGCCCATATTAGAGAAATACAAGGGACAGGAAACGGTCCTTACGGTAGATCGGGATGGGAGAAGGGAACAAATACCGGTGGTCATCAGTGACACGGCTACTATAGGAGTAAACCTTGGAGCCTTGACCTTTGATGAACTGGAAAAAGGGGGGTACCTGAGGTTGGAGACAAAAAAATACTCCCTGGCCCAGTCCATTCCGGCTGGTATCGATAAGGGAGTGTCTACACTAACCGGTTATGTGAAACAGCTCAAAAAAATCTTTAACCCGGAAACAGGGGCATACAAAGGGGTAGGAGGATTTGCGGCCATAGGCGGCATGTTCCCGGACAGCTGGAACTGGGCGGCCTTCTGGAATACCACAGCTTTAATCTCCATCATCCTGGCTTTTATGAATATTTTGCCGATCCCGGCACTTGACGGAGGGCACGTGATGTTCCTGCTCTACGAGATGGTCTCCGGCAGGAAGCCCAGTGATAAATTCATGGAATACGCGCAAATGACAGGCTTTTTCCTGTTGATCGCCCTGTTGTTATTCGCCAACGGGAATGACATCTACAAGGCGATAGTCAAATAAAAATATTAGGGTCTTCTATTGGGGGATTTGAAAGAAACTGCTATCTTTGGCCCCTCTAAAAAGAGATTTTATTCCTCCTTAGCTCAGTTGGTTAGAGCATCTGACTGTTAATCAGAGGGTCCTTGGTTCGAGCCCAAGAGGGGGAGCCAAGTAGTAGAGCGGAGCCTGCCTGACGGCAGACAGGCTTACTACTTGGCTGTGAAGTGAACGCCAGTTCTACTTCATGGCCAGAAAAAGATAAGCCACCTAATTTTAGGTGGCTTT
>NZ_JBFGBM010000024.1:0-20729 GCF_041567615.1 Muriicola sp. | reverse complement strand
TGTTAAAACAGTGATTATGGAAATACAAGGCAAGATCAAAATGATCGACGAGACCAAAACCTACGGATCCAACGGTTTCCGGAAGAGAGAGTTGGTCGTTACAACAGAAGAACAATACCCCCAGCACCTGATGATCGAATTCGTTCAGGATAAGACCGATCTTCTAAATTCCTACAGGGAGGGGGACAGCGTAAAGGTCAGCATCAACCTGAGAGGCAGGGAATGGGTCAATCCCCAGGGGGAAACCAAATACTTCAATTCCATACAGGGTTGGCGTATTGAAAAGCTATACGCAGAAGACGGAGCACAGGAGATGCCGCCCGTACCCCCTATGGATGCCTTTGAACCAGCCAATGAGCTGAATGAGGAGGATCACGACGATCTTCCTTTCTAAGATCTTTTTACCCTCTTCCGGAAGATAACTCTGTTAACCGTGAAGAACAAGAACACGCCTATTACCTTCTTAGATGACCGGCTGGTCTTTCCCCCGGTGGAGATGGCCAACCAGGAGGGCTTGCTGGCTGTAGGGGGGGATCTCTCCCCTGAAAGGCTCATTTTGGCATACCGCAACGGCATCTTTCCCTGGTTCAGCGAGGATTCCCTTATCCTGTGGTGGAGCCCGGATCCGAGGATGGTATTATTCCCTTCAAAAGTTAAGGTGAGCAAGAGTATGCGGAATACCCTGAACAGGGGCATTTTTACAGTTACCCGTGACACCGCCTTCGAGGAGGTCATCGATGCCTGTTCAAAGGCACCCCGGCCCGGGCAGCACGGGACCTGGATCACCGATAAAATGAAGAAGGCTTATATTCAATTGCACCATAAGGGCATTGCCCATTCTTATGAGGTGTGGAAAGACAATAAGTTGGTTGGGGGACTGTACGGACTCGACCTGGGCCACGTCTATTGCGGGGAGAGTATGTTCAGCAAATCTAGGGACGCCTCCAAATGTGCGCTCGTACATCTGGCAAGGGAGCTGGAGGAGAAGGAATACTGCCTGATCGACTGCCAGCTTCACACCACCCATCTGGAAAGCCTGGGGGCCGAATTGATCCCCAGGGCAGAATACATTCGCATTCTAAAGAGAGAAGATAAGGGAGGTTCCTAATACAGGATATGGTCATAGTTAGGGGGCAAGGATCTCCTTCGGGAAAGGAAAAATCCTTCAGCGTTAAAAAGGTATTCAAAATCTACGCGCCCCTCATTTGTCTTGCAGGATACGATGAATTTATAATTGATATAGGGAAGGATCAGGTTCTGAAAGGCATCTTTGATCAAGGTGGCTGCCTTCCTGCCTGCCCCCAGCGGATATTGCTGCTGAAGGCGCCGTATCTTAAAACGACCACATTCCTGAGCTAATTGATCTTCAATATCCCCATATACCTCCCTGGGTATGTCTACTTCCTTGATTATGAACTCGATGTCTTCCAGATCACCCTGGGAAGTGAATTCAACGGTGTAATGTAGTCTGTCCTTTTTGAGCTTTGCTTTGAACCTCGTTCTTGCACTATCGATCTCTTTGTAAAACCTGATTCTCCGGGCATCCTTTATCTCCTCTTCGATCCAGGCCGAAGCCCGTTCAGGAAATTGAGATTTTCTAATCCTGAATTCTCGCTCGTATTTAGCCTGTCCCCAAAGGGGGATAGCACATAGAAAGGAGATCAAGGCGAGATAGAAATTATATTTCATCATATCGAAAACAGGTGGTGAGGTGGTCATTGACCATGCCCGTTGCTTGCATATGGGCATAGACCACGGTACTGCCTACGAACTTAAACCCTCTTTTTTTAAGGTCGGCACTGAGACGGTCAGACAATTCGGTCCTGGCCGGCAGTTCAGAGAGGTCAGTGAAGGAGTTTTTTATGGGCGTATGATCCACAAAGCTCCATATATAGTCGCTGAAGCTTCCGAATTCCTCCCGGATCTTTAAAAAGGCATTTGCATTGCTTACGGTAGCTCTTACCTTTAATTTATTCCTGATGATCCCAGCATCACTTAGCAGAGAATCTAATTTCTCCTGGTCGTAGTTCGCTACTTTCCGAAAGTCGAAGTCGTCAAAGGCCTTGCGGAAGTTTTCCCTTTTGTTCAGCACGGTAAGCCAGCTCAAACCTGCCTGAAACGTTTCCAGGATAAGAAACTCGAAGAGTTTATCATCATCTTTAACGGGGACTCCCCACTCCTCATCGTGATAGCGGATATAGTGCTCGGAGGCCTCACACCACCCGCATCGATTCTTGCCCATTTAGAGAAAGGTTTCTCTAAAGATAAGGGGAAATTTCAGAATGTCTGAATGATATACAGGTAGAGCGGCATGCCTATGGTGATGTTAAAAGGGAAGGTTATAGCCAGGGCCATGGGGACGTACAGACTGGGGTTCGCCTTGGGCGCTGCGAGTCTCATTGCCGCCGGTACGGCGATGTAGGAGGCACTTGCCGCCAGGATGGCAAAAAGGAACTGGTTTCCTACGCTGTCCGTGACAAAGGAACTGATAAGGGCTACAGCACAACCGTTGAATAATGGGACGAGAAGGGCAAAGAAAAGGGCCGTCCAACCGTTATCGAGAAAGGACGCGAGCTTTTTTCCACTGGTGATTCCCATGTCCAGGAGAAAAACAGCCAGGAACCCTTTGAAAATATCTGTGGTAAAGGGGGTGATCCCTTCCGCCTGATGTTCATTGGCGAGGAAACCGATCACAAGGCTACCGAGGATCAACAATACACTGCCATTGGTAAGGGAATGGTGTAGAACGCTTCTGAGACTGACCTCCTTTTGTTTCCCGTTTCTGCAAAGTGACATAAGCAGAACCCCGACTATGATGGAGGGCGCTTCCATCAGGGCCATGACGGCCACCATATGACCCCCAAAAGGGATTTGTTCGATCTCCAGGAAGGTGACGGCAGTGACAAAGGTAACAGCACTTACCGAGCCGTAGGCCGCGGCGATGGCACCGGCATTCTCTACCCCAAATTTCTTTCGCAACAGGGCAAAGGCGTACAAAGGAACGGTTACTGCCAACAGCACACCGAAGAGGAGGGACCAGAGGATCTCCATATCGAGTTCGCTGTGGGAAAGTTCCAGTCCGCCTTTGAACCCTATGGAGAACAGGAGGTACAAGGAAATGAACCTTGAGGAACTGGCCGGGATTTCCAGGTCGCTCTTGAGTTGAACGGCCAGGATACCGAAGAAGAAGAACAATAAGGCAGGGTTGGTCAGGTTATCGACCAGCAGATGAAGATCCATATCTCACAAATTGTTACCGGGCACGTAACCCGATTCCGTCTTTTATTCCTTTGGCAGGAAGTTGATTTTGATGTTACCTTCGATCTGCAGTGTCATCCCTGCATCCCGCGCTTCCAGGATGAGATCCTTTACCTGCATTTTGGCTTCTTTTAATTCCTTAATCCTTTGCTCTGAGTGGACGGAATCAATGCCGAAACGCTCCTGCAGGCTGAGAATTTGCATATTGTGGAATTTGATCTTATCCCCGATCAGGGCGAACAGGATATCAGCGGCCTCCATGGGCGTATAGGTACCTTCCACGAGCTTGATGGTGGTCTGCTCTTTTTGGATTTCTGTTTGTTGAGTTTGCATTTAATGTGTGATTAAAGGGTTAATTAAATTACTTTCTAAGGGTTACAAGTTTCATAAAGGCGATGCACCCCAGGATAAAGCCAAGTGCGAGAAGCTCTTTGAACATGAGATCATAGTACATGGAAAGTGCTATGAATCCCAGGAAAAAAGCGGACCCCAGAGTGATCGTGATCATTGTTTTTGACGATAGCATACAGGTCTGTTTAGTTAATGAATATTCTTATTGGCCCTGTCCAAGAGAAAATGCCGGTTTCCCTTCGAAGGTGTACAGGTTTTCGGTTTTGATCACATCGATCCCGTGGTCGATGGCTTTTTGGAGCAGGGAAACGATCTCCTCCTTGGACACGGACTGTCCATTTGGATTCGTATACCTGCATCTCCAGTGGTCTGTACAAAAGGTCTCGTCGAAACCTTTGGGCCATACCACAATACCCCGGTTGGTGATCATGGATAAACCGATATTCTCATTGTTTAATTTTTGTAATCGCTCTGCAATTTCCGAGGCCTTGTAGCCGTCCCAGTGCACGAAGAGATCTACCCCTTGTAGTTCCTTGTTTACACCTTGTTTGCGCTTGTAGGCCGGGAGTTGCAGCGGGGCTCCTTTTTCGTAGGTTACTTTCTCCAGGATCTCCGGGGTCTGCCCCAGGTGGTCGATCACGGCCTGGGCGAATTCCCGGGTACCCACTTTTTTCTTGCTCACCCCTTCCTTATAGATGTCATAGGTGTGAATTCCTTTTTCTACGGTTGTGAGCCAGGCGTTCTGAATCTTCTCGGCCACATCGGTTTGTCCGATATGATTGAGCATCATGATGGCTCCCTGCAGCAATCCGGAGGGATTGGCCATATTCTGTCCGGCGCGTCGGGGTGCAGAACCGTGGATAGCCTCGAACATGGCACAGGATTCACCGATATTGGCAGAACCTGCCAGGCCTACCGAACCTGCGATCTGTGCAGCCACATCAGAGAGGATGTCCCCGTAGAGGTTGGGCATCACAACAACGTCAAAGGCTTCCGGGGTATCTGCGAGTTTGGCAGCCCCTATGTCCACGATCCAGTGTTCGTTCTCGATATCGGGATATTCTGCCGAGACCTCCTTAAAGACCTGGTGAAACAAGCCGTCGGTCTGCTTCATAATATTATCCTTGGTAAAGCAGGTCACTTTTTTCCTGTTGTATTTCCTCGCGAATTCGAAGGCATACCGCACGATCTTCTCACATCCGGGTCTGCTGATGAGCTTAAGACACTGTACCACTTCATCGGTCTGCTGGTGCTCGATCCCTGCGTAAAGGTCCTCTTCATTTTCCCTGATGATCACTACATTCATACCGGGATGCTTGGTGTCGACAAAGGGAGAAAGGCTGAAACAGGGCCTGACGTTGGCGTAAAGGCCGAGCGATTTTCTGGTGGTCACATTCAGACTTTTGTAACCTCCACCCTGAGGAGTGGTAATGGGAGCCTTTAAGAAGATCTTATTACGTCTTATAGAGTCCCAGGCTTCGGTAGAGATTCCCGAGGAATTTCCCTGGAGGTAGACCTTTTCTCCTACCTCTATCTCTTCAATTTCCAGTTCTGCACCGGCAGCTTTCAAAATTTCAAGGGTGGCATCCATGATCTCAGGACCTATTCCATCTCCTTTGGCAACTGTGATTTTAGTCATAGCTTTTCTAAATTTTGGCGCAAAGAACGGGTCTTTGATTCATATATTTTTATTTATATTTACAATGAAAAACATAAATAATATTTATGAATTATACTTTACAACAGCTCAGGATCTTCAAGACCATTGCTGAGACCAAAAGTATTACCAAGGCTTCAGAGGTACTTCACCTCACCCAGCCGGCAGTGTCTATTCAGCTGAAAAAACTTCAGGAACAGTTCGATATTCCTCTTACTGAGGTGATAGGTCGCCAATTGTACATCACGGAATTCGGGCAGGAGATCGCCCAGGTGAGCGAGCGCATCCTCAATGAGGTCCAGTCCATCCGATACCGTTCACGGGCCCATAAGGGTCAGCTGGTGGGTACCCTGAAAATCTCCATTGTCTCTACGGCAAAGTATGTGATGCCTTACTTCCTTTCAGGGTTTATGAGCGAACACGAAGGAGTAGACCTGCAGATGGATGTTATCAATAAGGCAGGGGTGATCAGGAGCCTGGAAGATAATGCGGTAGATTTTGCCCTGGTCTCTGTTTTGCCAGAACATTTCGATATAGACATGGTTACCCTGATGAAGAATAAATTATATCTGGTGGGAAGTAAGGCTCCTTTAGAGAAAGGGAAACCGATAAGAAAATCGGATTTCGCCAAATTGCCCTTTATCTTCCGGGAAAAGGGGTCGGCTACGCGCCGGGCTATGGTCGACTTCCTGCAGGCTAACGGGATCAGGACCGGGAAGATGATGCAGCTTACCTCCAACGAGGCCGTCAAGCAGGCTGTCATAGCCGGACTCGGGTATTCCATCATGCCCATCATTGGGTTGAAAAACGAACTCAATATCGGTTCCCTTCAGATTCTGCCGGTCAAAGGGCTTCCGATCAGCACCACATGGAACCTGATCTGGTTAAAATCAAAAAAGTTCTCTCCAATTGCTGAAGCCTATCTCGAATACGTCAGGGCGGAGAAGGATACCATCATTCGGGAGAAATTTCAGTGGTATGAAGGGTATTGATAGCTGGATAAGGCCAAAAAAAAACCGGCCTGCCAAATTCCTTCAGAAAGGAATGACAGGACCGGTATCAGAGAACAAACACTTATTTTGTTAGCTCACCAGAAGTAAGCGCATCTTCGAGGTAGGCGTCTACGGTTTTAAAATTCCTGAAGAATTTCTTTCCATCAGTTCGTTTCAGGGTCACCTTGGTGTCCCCGTCCTTAGTGTAAGAGAAGTCTACAACCTCTACTTCCTTGCCGTAAACAGATTTCATATCTGCAATGCCACCACGCTTGATAATAAAATTCTTCCTGGGGAAAAGGACATATCTGTATTGGTCGGAGACAGGCTCCGCAATGGTCAGCAGGGTACCTTTTTCAACAGTGACCTGCTGCTTATCCTGGGCCTGAAGCGTCAGACTTCCCCCTAGGATACACAGGGTTAACAGAAATCGTTTCATAGTTATCAGTTTTGTTGTTCAAATCAAAAATAGGCAAGTTCCACCACTTAATCAAGTATTACTCTTGTTAAAAAATAGTTAAACTATTAAGATATGAAAGTAATACTATTATTTTTGCGACGATAACCAAAGAAAGACCGGATGAAACATCTCTTGCAAACCATCAAGATCGAGGTCAATAATAAGACCTTTGTAAAGGATCCGGAGTCTTCTGACCTAGGGAAAAGGATTGTGGAATACAGTATCCTGATGATCCATGAACTGGGCTTTGACTCCTTCACCTTTAAAAAACTGGGAGATAAGATCGGCTCCAACGAGAGTTCCATATACCGCTACTTTGAAAATAAACACAAGCTGTTGCTTTATCTGACTTCCTGGTATTGGGGATGGCTGGAGTACCAATTTGTATTTGCGACCAACAGTATCTCCGATCCGTCTGAGAAATTGCAAAAGGCCATAGAGGTCATCAGCAAACCGGTGGTGCTCGATGCATCTTTTTCTCACATCAACGAGGTATTGCTCAATGACATCATCATCAACGAGTATTCCAAATCATATCTCACCAAAGAGGTGGATAACGAAAACAAGGAGGGTTATTTCGAGATTTACAAGCGCATGGTCATGCGAATCAAAGAGATGATCACTGAAGTCTCTCCGGAATATCCCTTTCCGGCGAGTCTGGCCAGTACCGTGTTGGAAGGTACACTACACCAGTATTTTCTCGTCCAGCATTTTCCTTCGCTCACTGATTGCGGCGATGAGGTTACACCTACAGAATACTTCACTGACCTTGTTTTTAAATCAATAGACAAGTAAGAAATGGCAAAGACTGTACTCACAGCCTGGCAGCGTCTGCTGGGGCTTTTGAAATTGGATAAAAAGGATATTTTCCAGATCTTTTACTACGCGATATTCGCCGGATTGGTAAACCTGTCCCTGCCTCTCGGGATCCAGGCTATTATCAACCTGATACAGGGAGCACAGATCAGTACTTCATGGATCGTGCTCGTGATCCTGGTGACCTTGGGTGTAGCTTTTGTGGGCATTCTGCAGCTCATGCAGATCAGGATCATTGAGAACGTGCAGCAGAAGATCTTTACAAGGGCTTCCTTTGAATTCGCCTACAGGTTCCCTAAGATAAAAATCAGTGAGCTCAGGGATTTCTACCCCCCGGAGCTGGCCAACAGGTTTTTCGATATCCTGACGGTCCAAAAAGGCCTGGCCAAGATCCTGGTGGATTTTCCGGCGGCCCTGCTGCAGATCATTTTTGGACTGATGCTGCTCTCTTTTTACCACCCATTCTTCATCATCTATGGTTTCCTGCTGATCTTTTTGATCTATCTGGTCTTTAAATTCACCGCCCAGAGGGGGCTGGAGACCAGTTTAGAGGAATCGGCCAACAAATACAAGGTGGCCCACTGGCTGCAGGAAGTTGCCCGGTCTATTCTCAGTTTCAAGCTTTCGGGAAAGACGAGCCTGGCCATGGACAAGAATGATGTGCTCGTAGAGCAATATCTGGAAGCAAGAGAGGGCCATTTCCGAATCCTGGTGATCCAGTTCATCCAGATGATCGGTTTCAAGGTACTCGTAACGGTCGGACTGCTCCTCATCGGTGGTATCCTGGTATTGAATCAGGAAATGAATATAGGTCAGTTCGTGGCCGCTGAGATTATCATCCTCCTGGTGATCAACAGTGTGGAGAAACTCATCCTGGGCCTGGAAACTTTCTATGACCTGCTGACCTCCCTGGAAAAACTGGGACAGGTGGTAGACAAGGACCTTGAGCCTATCGAAGGAGAGCGACCCTTTAAGGAGAGCGAGTCCTTCCATGTGGAACTCAAAAATGTGGGATACGATATTCCGGGAACCAATATCCCTATCATCAAGGACTTGTCCCTGACGATCACACCGGACTGTACCTTACAGATCAAAGGCGAAAGCAGTTCTGGCAAATCTACCCTGCTCAGGCTCATCGCGGGTATCATTGAACCGGATAAGGGCATGATCTATGTCAACAATGTGTCCCTGAAACAGATTTCTCTGAATTACTACAGGTCGCACATCGGGCAATCCCTGACCGAAGAGTCCCCTTTCGAGGGAAGTATTCTCGAGAACATCACCTTTGGGGATACCTCCATTTCTGACGAGGAGATCTACTGGGCCCTGGACAAAACCGGACTCACGGATTTTGTCAAGGATCAGCCGGGAGGGCTCAGGACCATGCTGTACCCTGAAGGGCAGCAGATACCCTATGTGGTAGGTAAAAAGATTGTCCTGGCCAGGAGTATCGTGCGCAAGCCCAGACTTCTCATCCTGAAGGACCCCCTGGACCATTTTAACCCGGCGGAGGCTGAAAAGATCATAGATTTCCTCACGGATCGATCTAACCCCTGGGCGCTCGTAGTGGTGAGTCAGAATCCAAGGTGGACCAGGAAGTGCAACCGGATCGTTACCATGAAAGCCGGCCAAATCATTAACGAAAGCTAACGGATATGTTGAATATTTCTCCAAATAAGCTCAATAGGAAGGTAGACCTCATGCCCTATAAGTCTTCTCAGAAGGTATTTCATGAGAGGGACCACAAGCATTTCAACCGTTTTCTGATGGTTTTTTCCATCATCGGGCTCATTGTGCTGTTCCTGCCCTGGACACAGACCATACAGGGGAAGGGGTATCTCACCACCCTCAATCCGGAGCACCGTCCCCAGACCATACAGTCGCCCATACCGGGAAAGATCGAAAAATGGTTTGTCAGGGAGGGAGATTTTGTGAAGAAGGGAGATACCATCCTTTACATTTCCGAGATCAAAAATGAATACTTCGACCCCAACCTTATCAACAGGACGGGCGATCAGATCCGGGCTAAATCCCAGGCAGTTACCTCCTATCAGGAGAAAGTAAAGGCGCTGAATGCACAGATCGGTGCTCTGAGACAGGAGCGCAGCCTGAAACTGGAGCAGGCGAGGAACAAACTGCTCCAGGCCAAGCTCAAAGTGCAAAGCGACAGCATCGACCTGGAGGCTGCCAAAACGAATATCACCATTGCTCAACGGCAGTACGACCGGGTCGTGCAACTTCAGAACGAAGGGTTAAAGGCTATTACCGATGTGGAAGAAAAAAGGCTTAAACTCCAGGAGACCCAGGCGAAGCTGATATCCCAGGAGAACACCCTCCTCGCCTCAAAGAACGAGATCATCAACGCCACTGTGGAGATCAACAGGATTCAGGCCGAATACACCGATAAGATCTCCAAGGCCCAGAGCGATATGTTCACCGCCCAGTCCAACCAGTTCGATTCCGAGGCCCAGGTGACCAAACTCGAGAATGAGTACACCAATTACGAGATACGGAGCCAGATGTACTATATCCGCGCTCCTCAGAGCGGTTATATCAACAAAGCCCTGCAGGGAGGAATTGGGGAAACTTTTAAAGAGGGAGACAGACTCGTGGGTATCATGCCTTCGGAGTATGCGCTGGCCGTGGAGACCTATGTGGAGCCCATCGACCTCCCCCTCATCCACATCGGGGAAAAGGTCAGGATTCAGTTCGACGGATGGCCTGCCATCATCTTCAGCGGCTGGCCCAATGTATCCTATGGTACGTATGGGGGCGAGGTGGTAGCCATTGAGACCTTTATCAGCAGCAATGGGAAGTATCGGGTCCTGCTGGCCCCTGATCCGGACGACCACCCGTGGCCGACGGACATCCGAGTAGGATCAGGCGCCAATACGCTGGCTTTGCTGGAGGATGTTCCGATTTGGTTCGAGCTCTGGAGGCAACTCAATGGCTTCCCACCCAATTACTACCAGCCCGAGAACGGGATGGCACAAAGCGATAACAAATAGGAATGAAGAAGTATCTTACCCTACTCATCCTTTTATTTACCTTTCCGATCTACGGACAGGCAGGAGACTCCCTTGTGCTCAATTTCAGGGAGTATCTGGGGTATGTCAAGAAATACCATCCCGTGGCCAGACAGGCAGAACTTGTTATCGCCATAGGGGAAGCCAACCTCATGAAAGCCAGGGGTGGATTTGATCCCAAAGTTGAGGTCGATTTTGACAGGAAGCAGTTCAAGGGCACCGAATACTACGACCGACTCAACGCCACCTTTAAGATCCCGACATGGTATGGGATAGAATTTAAAGGGAACTTCGAGCAGGCCGAAGGGGACTTTCTCAATTCGGATGAGACCTTGCCGGATGACGGGTTGTACAGCGCAGGGGTTTCCTTTTCGCTGGGAAGGGGGTTTCTCGCGAACGACCGTATGGCTACTCTCAGAAAGGCAAAATTCTTCCGGGAGCAAACCCGGGCAGACAGGGACCTGCTGATCAACGAAATCCTGTACGATGCTTCTTTGGCTTATTTCGACTGGTTGCAGGCCTATAACGACCGTGAGATCTTCCGCAGCTTCCTTCAGAATGCACGGATACGCTTTGAGGGGATCAGGGAGAGGGCAATAGCCGGCGATATCGCCGCCATCGATACCGTGGAGGCCAAGGTCGCCTTCCAGAACCGGGCGCTGAGCCTTACCCAGGCAGAAGTGAACCTCCGAAATAAGGCGCTGGAATTGTCCAATTTCCTCTGGATGGCCAACGACGTGCCGGTAGAACTCCGGGACGGGGTCATTCCGGATACCTCCCTTCAGGGGGAGATCGATCTGGCCCTGGAGATCATGGGACGTCCGCTGGACAGTTTTACGCTGGAGAACCATCCCAAAATCGTTTCTCTGGGACTCAAGATTGACCAGCTCACCATAGACAAGCGTTTGAAGACCAATCAGCTTTTGCCTCAGATCGATCTGGAGTACAACTTCCTGACCGAGACACCGGAGTTTCTCAATTCCTTTGAGGAGCAAAACTACAAAGGAGGCCTTAACATAAGCCTGCCCCTCTTCCTCAGAAAGGAGAGAGGAGAGCTCAGGTTGGCCAAATACAAGCTGAGGGACGCCGAATTTGAATATGCCAATGCCTCTATCACAATTGCGAACAAAGTTATCGCGATCTACAACGAGCTGGATTCCTTTCAGGAGCAGAACCGTCTTGTCTACGACATTGTAAACAACTACAGGACCCTGCTCGCCGGGGAAGAGCGCAAATTCAGTTTTGGAGAGAGTTCCCTTTTCCTGATCAACAGCAGGGAAAGCAGGCTGATCGACGCCCGGTTGAAGCAGAACGAATTGCAGAACAAGTTCTTCAAGGCCAAAGCCAAGCTTTTCCAAAGCCTGGCGATCAACCCGGAAGGGATCTGATCTTAGTTCGGAATGTCACCCTTGTAAGGATTCACGACTTTTTCCTACAGAGTAGAGATCAGGGAAAATCACTAAAGGAATTAATTACCATATGGATTTAAGCAAACCGACACATATTCAGGAACTGTTGAAGGACGCAATTGATACGGCCATGAGCTACGGGGAATTCAGGGATCTCGTATCGGAATTGGCAAAAAAAGACGGGACTACCGGTCCGGAGCAGTCAGAAGCCTATAAGAAATACACGACCCTCAATGACAGGAGGATGAAGCGCTGGGATAAGACGCTCAGGATCTCCGATGACCGTCTGGAGGCGATAAGGGACTTCGATGAGAAGGTCTACTGGCTGGTGATCACCGAAAGCTGGTGCGGGGACGCTGCTCCCAGCCTTCCTGTTATGAACAGGATCGCCGAAATCAACGGTAATATAGAATTCAGGATCATCCTGAGAAGTGATTACCCGGAGATCATGGATCTATTTCTTACGGAGGGGAAGCAATCCATTCCCAAGCTGATCGTTTTGGATCAGGACTATACCGTTATTTCTACATGGGGACCCCTGCCCACAAAAGCAGCAGAGATCGCAGCGGCTTACAAGGCTAAAAATGGCGTCCTTACAGCCGATTTTAAAGAGGAATTGCAGCAATGGTTCAACGCGGACAAAGGGAAGGATATCCTAGGCGACCTGGTGGATTTACTTACTTTGAAAGAGGTAGGTGATCGTTCCTAGCTGAACCTGTTTCGATCCCGGACTGAACCGCGCCTGTGCGGCATATTTCAGGGCGTTTTCAACCAGGCACCCGTTATCGGTGTTGGAACTCGTCGCGTTAAAATCCACTTCCGTCACATATCCCATCCGGTCTACCTTGATATTGATGACCACCTTACCTCCTTCCAGGCAAGTATAGATGGGCGGAGGCAGCTCATAGGAAGTCCTATCGACCAATGAGTAGGTGATCCGTGTCCTTTTATTGATGAGGTTATCCGTGTACTCTTTTTTCTCTGCCTCCTTTTCACCGAGCTGCTGTTTGCGTTCTTCCCGGATCTTGGCCAGTTCCTTCAGGGAGGCCCTGTAGGCTTCATCATCCTGCAGGAGGTCATCCGGGTTGTCATCTGCATTCAGTTGCTGTTCCTCCAGAAGTTCCTGCAGGGTTTTCAGGGGTTCCGGTGCCCCAATACTGGGTTTTGCCGTCTCGTTCATGGCGCGGTTGGTCTTTTCCAGATTCTGATCATCCAGCTCTTCAGCTTTCTGCTCTTCCTGTTCGAGCAATTCCACCAGTTCTTCGTCTGCCAGGCTCAATTCTATGACGTACTCATCCTGCTCTTCAGCACCCAGGTGAAGATTAAAGAGCAACAAGACCATGATGGACAAGGAAAAAAAGGTAATTATGAACGAAAGCTGGTTCCTGTTCAGGTCCTTGATCCAATCGAAGTATTTGAGAATATTAGCCATGACCATTTCTCATAACGCCTTAAATTACGATAAAGTGCTGACTATTGAGGAAAAATCAGTGTTTTGAATGCCTCTGGCGTTATAGCATTATCTACGGAAAAAGACCCTATTTTGGTTCTTCTGAGGGCTGAAAGATGCCCCCCGGAGTTGAGTTCCTGGCCAAAATCATGCGCCAGGGAGCGAATATAAGTGCCCTTGCTGCACACCACCCGAAAATGAACTTCCGGCATCTCTAATGAGGTGATCTCGAATTCATAGATCTCTATCTCCCTGGCATTCACCTCCACCTCTTTGCCTTTACGGGCGTATTCATAAAGCCTTTTGCCGTCTTTTTTTATTGCGGAGAATACGGGAGGTTTTTGGTAGATCCTTCCGGTAAAGGATTCTGTGGCATGAATGATCTGATCCTTAGTGAGATGATCGGTTGGAAATCTTTGGTCTACCTCCGTTTCCAGGTCGTATGAGGGGGTGGTGGCTCCCAGGGTGATCGTCCCCGTATACTCTTTTCTCTGGTCCTGTATGCCGGGAATGCTTTTGGTGAATTTTCCCGTACATACCACCAGGAGGCCTGTGGCCAGGGGGTCCAGGGTACCGGCATGCCCAACCTTGATCTTTTTCAGATCAAACTTCTTCCTGAGCGCCCATTTTGCAGAGTTCACCACATGGAAGGAAGACCACCCCAAAGGCTTGTCGAACAGCAGAACCTGTCCGTTGAGAAAATCCTCTTTTGATAATGTAGACCATTCCACGATTGAAAGACGATTAATTCCAGAACCCGATGGCGATGGATATCAGTCCCACCAGGAAGCAATAGATGGCAAAGTACTGTAATTTGCTTTTCCGCACCAGTTGGATCATCCAGGTACAGGCGGCTAGTCCGGCGAGGAAAGCCGCTGTGAATCCCGCGCTGATGGGCACGATCTGATCACTCTGGAAATCGATCTCACCGCTGTAGAGATCCAGGATCATTTTCCCGAGGATGAGAGGAACGACCATCAAAAAGGAAAAGCGGGTCGCTTTGTTCTTGTCTATCCCAAGAAGAACGGAGGTCGAGATCGTGGCTCCGCTCCTGGAGATGCCCGGCAGGATCGCTATGGCCTGAGAAATTCCAATGATAAAGGCATTTAGAAAATTCACGCTTTTATCGGTTTCCTGTGCCCGGTCTGCCAGGTAGAGCAGGAGTGCGGTGATGATCAGCATGAAACCCACCAGCACCACGTTATCCCCGAAGAGGCTTTCGAGTTCTTTCTCAAAAAATAATCCAATAAAAACAGCAGGGACCATGGACAAGATGATCTTTAGAGAAAAACGGGTCTCCTCATTCCATTGGAGTTGAAACAGTCCTCTGAAAATATCAAGGACATCTTTTCGGAATACGACGATGGTACTCAGGGCTGTGGCAAAATGCAGGACAACCGTAAATAAAAGGCTGTCCTGGGGCAATTGATTTTCACCCAGGATGGCTTTGCCCAATTCCAGATGCCCGCTGGAAGATACCGGCAGGAATTCGGTCAGACCCTGTACGATACCCAGGATGATGGCGTCTATAAGCTCCAATTAGTCTTTCTTATAGGGATTCAACAGGATGGCGTAAACCTCCAGACCCAGGCCTATCAGAACGAGGGTTGGGGCGAGTTTGATCCTCCTGAAACTGTAGATGTCTGTACTGAAAACGAGCGGGTCGTCACTGCCTCCACCACTCATCAGGATAAACCCGAGAGCCATCAATGCAATACCCGCAAACATGAATATGTAATTCCTTTTCTGGAAGATGAATTCTTTGCGCGGTGTATCCCCTGCCTTTTTCGGTTTTTTTCCCATGGTGGCAAAGTTAGTAATATAAATCGTCCGTCCTGAGGTTCAGGAACCGCTGTGTTGCAAAAAAAGTACTCAGCAGGGAGATGATCACCCCGAGAACAAATACGCCCAGGAAGAGACCTCCGAGAAACAAAGTGTCCTGCAACAGGTCCAATTCCGGAAAATTCACATTCATGTAGTAAAGCAACCCGCCCAGAAGCACCAGCGCGAGAACGGCCCCGAGCATCCCCAGTTTAACGTTCGTCCAGATAAAGGGCCATCGGATAAAAGATTTGGTCGCCCCCACCATTTGCATCGTCTTGATGATAAATCGCTTTGAATAGATGGACAGCCTGATGGAACTATTGATAAGCAATACCGCAATAAAAGTAAAGATCCCGCACACCACCAGGATCCAGAACGAGACCCGCTTTACATTTTCGGTCAGCAGGGCGATCAGGGGTTTGTCATAACTGACCTCCTCCACATAACCTTTTGCAGAGATCTCCTCGGCGATCTGGGCGATCTCTTCTGGGGTAACGAACTCTGCGTTGAGCTGCACATCAATGGAATTCTTCAGAGGGTTGTATCCCAGGAATTCGATAAAATTCTCCCCGATCTCTTCACTGTGCTGTTCCGCGGCTTCCTCTTTGGACACGTAGGTGGCCTTCTTTGTATAAGGGGCGAGGACAAGGCTTTTTTGTAGCTGGTCAATTTCTACCTGCTTGGCATTGTCCTTTAAAAAGACCGATAGGGTGATCTGTTCTTTAAAATGGTCTGCCAGTTTCTTAGTATTGAGCACCAGGAGCCCCAGAACACCGAGGAGGAAAAGGACCAGGCTGATGCTCAGGACAACGGAGAAATAGGAAGATATCAGTTTTCTCTTCTGGTATCGCTCAAAGGAAGTACTCATACAAAATAATAATGCTGTAAAAATACTAAAGTATGGACAACCTCCTTAACGAGGAACAAGAATAATACCTCAGCCCTTCTGAATTACCTCACGAGGGAAAAGTGTCCTTGTTTTGACTTATCCTCAATTCTTACGGAGTACCAGTAATCTCCCGAGGGCATCAATCGGTTGCCATAAGTTCCATCCCAACTCAGAGGTTCGCCTGAAGTGCTTTTGATCAATTTTCCATACCTGTCAAATACACGGATCTCATAATCAGACAGCATTTCAATTCCAGGGATTTCAAAAATGTCATTAATCCCATCTCCATTGGGTGAAAAGAACCTGGGTACAGCCAGATGAAAGAACTCTTCTACCACAGGAGGGCATTCATCGCTGGCCCTGACTGAAATGGTGTATAATCCCCCCGGGATATCCACGAACAAGGGCTGTAGCTGGTAATTAACCCCATCGAGGGAATAGGCATAGACACCTGTATCGCCAACACTGATTGCAATATTTTCATTCTCAGATTCAATGGAGCTGATCACAGGGGCTTCCACTTGTGTTAACCTGATCGTTTTGATATTGGAACAACCTCTGGGATCCCTGACTTCAACTGAATAGGTCCCCGGAGAAGAGACCGTGATCGAGGAAGTGGTCTCTCCTGTACTCCATAGGTAGGTAACACCGGTAATGCCGGCTTCCAGAGTTATTTCCTCATTATTACAGAAGGTGAGGTCTTCATCCGTCACTTCAGGCAGGGGGTAGAACTCCAGAGTGACGGCGGTCCTGGTTAGGGAAGGACAATAGGCCCTGTTAGACACGGCTTCAGCGTAATAAGTGCCCGCGATTCCTGTTTCGTAGGTGATGGTGTTGGACTCCAGCAGATTACCGCCTGTCGGGGCATCATACCAGTCGACCCTGACCCCGGGCGGAACCCTTACGGTGAGTTGTCCCGTTTCAAAATTCTCACATAATTGTCTGTCGCCCACATTGGATGGAGGTGTGGGGGTTGGAACAAAGACGATCTCAAAGACCTCTGAATTCACGTTACACAGGTTGTTGGAGATATTTACCAGATCCTCGGAAACAACCACCCGGTAATACCGGTCAGTAGTAATCACGGGAGTAGTATAGGTATCAGTGGTCTCGCCGGGAATATCGACCCATGTCGAGGCATCCGTACTTTCCTGCCATTGGTAGTAATGGCTGTTAAAAATGCTGAAATCCGGAGAAGCAGTAAGGGTGAGGCTGGGAACAGGGCCATTATTCTCACATTGTACTATTGAGGTCCTGGTTTGAGTATCCGTCAGAGTTACGAGATCACCACAGGACCTGAACACTATATCGTCTATGGCCAGGTCATTCCCGCAACCTCCTTCGCTGTTGTTTATCATCTTGAGGATAACCGAGGTCTGTCCCGGAAGTGAAGTGAAGAGCAGGGCGTACTGTTCCCATTCCGGCTCGATCTTGTCCATGATATCCCCGGTGTCCCCTGAGGCCAGCAAATTGGTATCCGTGCTGTCCCAGATCTCAAATTTTACATTGATGGGTATTCCGTTATTGGGGCATCCTACCCCCGTGCGTGGATGCAGGTTTAACAGCCAGGACGAAAATTCATAGGAAGTGTTCTCACAAAGCCCCGTTATTGCCCTTCGGTAAAATTCTCCCGGCGTAAAACTCGCATTGACGATAAAGGCCTTTCCACTGACATCATCCGGGGTGTGGTCCTGAATATTGAACCAGTCGAAGTATCCCGCGGTACTGCTCGTAATCGTATAGCTCCCATCGTCCGGGGCCCCGTTTACATAGGTGTATGTAGTAGTCCCGGGAGGTAATGCGGGTCCGTTGGTGATTCCTGTGCCAAAATCCTCTGTGAAAATGGGAGTGCCGGAATTACCCTGGCAAAATCCAAGCTGGGCCATCCCTGCAAAGGGAACGCAGCACAAGACAAGGATGATTATGATCCGGATTTGTTTCACGTGCGACACGGAGGATACCTGTTTTAACTTCCAGATAAGAAACGATCTTTGGAATCGTATTATTGTTGTGTTCCTGCGCTTTTCCCTTTCGGGGAATACACCTATTTTTGCCGCAATAGCAAGAGAACGAAACAGGATGAAATACGATTTCAGGAGGATTGAAGATAAATGGCAGGAATACTGGGCCAAGAACCAGACCTTTAAAGCCGAGAACAACTCTGCAAAAGATAAATTCTATGTTCTGGACATGTTTCCCTATCCGTCAGGTGCCGGGCTGCACGTAGGACACCCCTTGGGCTATATCGCCAGCGATATCTACGCCCGCTACAAGCGACTCAAAGGATTCAATGTCTTGCATCCCATGGGGTATGATTCCTTTGGTTTGCCGGCCGAGCAATACGCAATTCAAACAGGACAGCATCCGGCAATCACCACGGAAACCAATATTAAAAGATACCGGGAGCAGCTGGACCAGCTGGGGTTCTCCTTCGACTGGAGCCGGGAGGTGCGCACCTCGGACCCGGCCTACTACAAATGGACACAGTGGATCTTTATCCAATTGTTCAATTCGTGGTACGACCAGGAGGCTGATAAGGCGGAGGATGTCTCTGTTCTCGTCGAAAGACTCAGCAAGGAAGGAAACGAAAACATAAAGGCCGCCTGCGACGATGATACCCCTCTGATCACCGCAAGTGAATGGAATGCCATGGGAGAAGTGGAACAGGAGCGATTCCTTTTGAAATACCGCCTCACCTACCTGGCCGATACGGAGGTAAACTGGTGTCCGGCTTTGGGTACCGTGCTTGCAAATGATGAGATTGTAAACGGGGTCTCAGAAAGGGGAGGCCATCCTGTGGTCCGAAAAAAAATGACTCAGTGGAGTATGAGGATCACCGCCTATGCCCAGAGACTGCTGGATGGGCTTCAGACTATAGACTGGCCACAACCCCTGAAAGATGCACAGACGAACTGGATAGGTCGTTCTGTCGGAGCTTCCATCACTTTTTATACGGAACCTACGGAGGAGAACAATACCACTTATCCCATTGAGGTTTTCACGACCAGGCCGGACACGCTTTTTGGAGTGAGTTTTATGACCCTTGCCCCTGAACATCCTCTGGTAGAAAAGATCACGACCAAGGCGCAAAAAGCAGAGGTAGACCGATATGTGGAGGCCTCCGCCAAACGATCCGAAAGGGACCGCATGGCAGATGTCAAGACCATTACAGGCGTCTTCACAGGAGCTTATGTAAAACATCCCTTCAGCGGTGAAAAGGTGCCGATCTGGATAGGGGATTACGTGCTGGCGGGATACGGTACAGGTGCGGTCATGTCTGTCCCTTGCGGGGATCAGAGGGATTATGATTTCGCAAAGCATTTTAACATCCCCATCCCGAATATATTCGAAGGGGTGGATATTTCCGAAGAGGCTTTTACCGACAAGGAAAATACGGTCATTGCCAATTCCGACTTTCTCAACGGACTCTCCTATAAGGAAGCCACGGCTACCATCATCAAGGCCCTGGAAGAGAAGGGGATCGGGAAGGGCAAGGTGAACTACAGGCTGCGCGATGCCGTATTCAGCAGGCAGCGTTACTGGGGGGAACCCTTCCCAGTATACTATGTGAACGGGATCCCGAAAATGATTGATCCAAAGCACCTTCCGCTAACGTTACCGGAGGTGGAAAAGTATCTGCCCACGGAGACCGGTGAACCGCCCCTGGGAAATGCGACTGACTGGGCCTGGGATACCAAAACAAACAAGGTAGTTTCCAATGAACTGATCGATCACAAGGAAGTGTTTCCCCTCGAACTCAATACCATGCCGGGCTGGGCGGGCAGCTCCCAGTATTTTAACCGCTATATGGACCCCCTCAATGATGAGGCGATCTTCTCAAATGAAGCGATCTCCTACTGGCAGGACGTCGATCTTTACATCGGTGGGATAGAGCATGCCACAGGGCACTTGCTCTACTCGAGGTTCTGGCAGAAGTTCATGTACGACAAAGGGTGGGTGGTAAAGGACGAATACGCTAAGAAACTGATCAACCAGGGAATGATCCTGGGGACCAGCGCTTTTGTATACCGGGAAGAAGGCACGAATCGGTTCCTGTCCAGGGGGTTGACAGAAGGCAAGACGGTGGATCCCATCCATGCCGATGTGTCCCTGGTAAATGCTTCCGATGAACTCGATATTGAGGGCTTCAGGGAATGGCGTCCCGAATTCAAGGATGCAGAGTTTGTAAAGGAAAATGGAGTATTCCAGGTGGGAAGGGAAGTGGAAAAAATGTCCAAATCCAAGTACAACGTGGTCAACCCGGATGCCATCTGTGAGGAATACGGGGCGGATGCTCTCCGGCTCTACGAGATGTTCCTGGGCCCGCTGGAACAATCCAAACCCTGGAATACAGCGGGGATAACCGGGGTTTTTGCCTTCCTTAAAAAACTGTGGAGGTTATATCACTCGGGGGAAAACGGATCTTTCTTTCTTTCGGAGGATAAACCGAACCAGGGAGCCCTGAAAACCCTCCACAAGACCATCAAGAAAGTAAAGGAAGACATAGAGGACTTTTCCTTCAATACCTCTGTATCCACATTTATGATCTGTGTCAATGAACTGACATCTCAGAAATGCAATGCCCGTGGGATACTGG
>NZ_JBFGBM010000023.1:0-20784 GCF_041567615.1 Muriicola sp. | reverse complement strand
TGAAAAAACAGGTTTTCAATTACGAACTCGGTTTCGGGATCGATTTCTATACGGAATACTTCAAATTTTCCCCTTCCATCAGGGGTGTGTTCGCCATCACGGATGAACTGATTCCCGATAACGATGCGTCCAGCCCATGGACAGGAAATATAGAGGCCCTTCGCACAAGAGGCGTTTTTGTCAATTTCACCTTCGAATAGATCAGTTGGAGGGGTCCCTCCTGAGCTCGTGCAACAGGATAGCAGTAGCAGTGGCCACATTCAGGCTTTCGGCTGAGGCCTTTCCGAATTGAGGCACACTTACTTTGCTCCCGATATGCCTCCCTGCTTCTTCGGATATCCCGTGTGCTTCATTTCCCATAACGAGAATACCAGCCTCCGGCCATTGAGTATTCTGCACATCTTCTCCGTCCATATAGGCACCAAAAACCGGTTTTCCGGAGGCTGACAGGAATTCAGGCAGGGCGACGTACACTACTTTCACCCTGGCGATCGACCCCATGGTCGCCTGCAGCACTTTAGGGTTGTAGCAATCCACCGTTTCCTCCGAGCAGATCAACTGGGAGAAGCCGAACCAATCGCATAATCGAATGATGGTGCCCAGGTTACCCGGATCCTTCACCCCGTCCAGTGCCAGCATCCATCCCTCCTCTTGTATGACCTGTGTCTGCGGGATGGGAAAAACGGCCAGCACCTTGTTAGGCGATTTGAGTCCGCTCATCCTGATAAGATCTGCTTCTTTTACGACCTCAAAAGTTGGGGGATTTGGCGGGAGTACTTCCGGGGTAGTCGTATAGAGAAACCTGGGTTCATATCCCTCCTCCAGCAGTTCATTCACCAGCTTTACTCCCTCGGCCACAAAGAGGCCCGTGGCCTTTCTGTGCTTTTTTAGTTGCAGGCTCCTGATATACTTTATTTGACTTTTCCCAACCATCCAAATAATGTATTTTTGGTTCCTATGAATACCTCCTTTCCTTTTAAAGGCTGCGGTGCTAAAATAGGTATCTTCCTGCTTTTCGCGTGGCTTTCATCCTGTAATACTTTAAAGCGGGTAGGGGAAAATGAGCTGTTACTAACCAAAAATGCCATTTATACGGACGGGGAAAAGGTATTGGATGAGGACGCCAGAAGCCTCATCGTACAGGAACCCAACACCCGTGTCCTGGGATATCCCCTCAGACTGAACCTCTACAATCTCGCCAAGAAAGACCCGGACTCCACCTTCCAGGCCTGGCTGAACCGCAAACCGGAAAGGGAAGAGCGCCTGGCCAGGCTGCTTTCTCAGAAACAAGTGGATGCCCTCGGAGAATCTTTCCTCGTAAAAGGATACAGCGAATGGCTTAAAAAAATAGGGGAAGCGCCCGTGATCATCGACACTTCCCGTTCGAGAAAAACCTCGCAACGACTCAAGACCTATTACGACAGCAAAGGGTATTTCAACAATACCACCACCTTCGAGATCAAGGAGGAGAAGAGAAAACAGCGGGCGGGCATAGACTATCTCATCACCCTGGGCAAACCCTATTTTATAGACTCCCTCACGCACACCATCGCCTCCCCGGCCATTGATTCCATCTATACTTCCCATAGCGACCGATCTCTGATACGGGAGGGAAAGCAGTTCGACTTTGCCGATTTCAACAATGAGAGGGAACGCCTCACCGAGCTTTTCAGAAATTCTGGTGTTTATAATTTCCAGGAGAGTTCCATTACTTACAACATCCTAAGGGACACTTCCGAAGTCAGGGACGATCAGCAGATGACCGTGGAGCTCAACATTGAAAATCTGCGTAAAAGAGGTGATACCGCCATCACCACTGCGGAATACAAGGTCTTTTCCTTCGACAGGATCAATATTTTTGCGGATTACGAATTCGGTGATGACCCGAGCACTATGCAGTCGACCGAATACAAAAATTACACCATCTATTTCAAAGACAGGCTAAGGTATAAACCCAAAGCCCTTACCGATGCCATCTTCTTTGAAAAGGACAGTCTGTACAGGGATCTGGACAGGATACGGACCTATCGGCAGATCACCAACCTCAACACGTTTAAGTACCCTAACATACAGATCCTGGAAGACAGCACTCAGACCAAATTGGTCTCCAATATCTTCCTCACGGCCCGGGCCAAGTATTCCCTGGGCCTCAACCTGGATGTCACCCATTCCAACATACAGCGACTGGGTATAGGGTTCAGCACCTCCCTTATCACGAGGAACGTTTTCGGAGGGGCCGAGACCCTGAGCTTGTCTGCGCGAGGGACTTTTGGCCTTCTCAGCGATGCGTCCCTCCCGGAGGATTTCTTCTCGGAGGTTGGGGCCGATATCAACCTTACCTTTCCCCGGATGTGGTTCCCCCTGCCCACGGAAAAGATAATACCTTATTATATGCTCCCACAGACGCGAATTTCTGCCGGGACGAGCTTCCAGAAGAATATCGGTCTCGACAAACAGACCCTGAACAGCATCCTGGGCTATACGTGGACGCCGGACATCTTCCGGAAAAATACCCTCGAACTGCTCAACATCCTTTACGTACGCAATGTGAATCCAGACCGTTTCTTTAACGTCTACGGCAGCAGTTACAGGCAATTAGATGACATTGCGGACAATTATGAAGACAATCCTGCCCTGGCTGCATTTTTTGAACCCACGGACGACCCTGATGACCCCCGACTTATCATCCCGGAAGGCACCACCGGCTTTACCCAGGCAGTTCTGGACGGCACTGTCAGCACGGCAAGGGAAGATTTCGTGGACGTGAGCCGGATTGAAGAAAGGCGGGACCGACTCACAGAGAACAACCTGATCTTTTCCAGTAACTATACATTCACCAGGAATAACAAGAGCGGTATCAACGACAATAGTTTTTACCAGCTCCGCCTGAAATTGGAAAGCGCCGGCAACCTTCTTTCCGCTTTGTCCTATATCGTGCCCTTCAACCAGAACGACAACGACAACCTCCTGGTTTTTGGTGTCCCCTATTCCCAGTATGTGAAGACGGAGTTCGATTTTATCAAGCACTGGGACCTCAGCAGATCTAATGTCCTGGCCTTCCGCAGTTTTTTTGGTGTTGCCGTGCCCTATGGCAATTCTGAAAGCGTTCCTTTTGTCAGGAGTTACTTCGCAGGAGGGTCTAACGACAACAGGGCCTGGTTCCCCTATTCCCTGGGTCCGGGCAGGTCGAGTGACATCAATGACTTTAACGAGGCCAACCTGAAACTGGCCTTTAACCTGGAATACCGCTTCCCGGTTGTCGGAAACTTCAAAGGTGCCCTCTTCGCCGACGCAGGTAATATCTGGAACGTTTGGGACAATGTGGACGATCCGGACAAGACCTTTAGCGGATTCGGGTCCCTGGCAGATATTGCCCTGGGTACCGGTTTTGGACTTAGGTATGATTTTACCTATTTTGTCTTCAGGGTTGACGCCGGATTTAAAACTTACAACCCGGCAGAGGAGCCCTCGAGAAGATGGTTCAGGGAGTACAACTTCAGCAATGCCGTCATACAAATAGGGATCAATTATCCCTTCTAGACCTAATTATTTTATTACTTTTGCCCGAGTATTAATACCAATTATTTAAAGAGAAAAACATGGCTCACAATATCAAACCAGGTGTCGCAACGGGAGACGAAGTGCAAAAGATTTTTGCCTACGCCAAGGAAAAAGGCTTTGCGTTACCCGCCGTGAATGTCACCGGTTCCAACACGATCAATGCCGTTCTAGAAACGGCCGCTTCCCTCAAATCCCCTGTCATCATACAGTTCTCCAACGGGGGAGCGCAATTCAATGCGGGAAAAGGTCTGGCCAATGAAGGACAGCAGGCGGCCGTCAAGGGAGCTATCGCAGGAGCAAAGCACATTCACGAACTGGCTGAGGCCTACGGGGCAACAGTCATTCTGCACACGGACCACTGTGCGAAGAAATTACTCCCCTGGATCGACGGCCTTCTCGATGCGAGTGAGGAACATTTTAAGGCCACCGGCAAATCCCTCTTCAGTTCGCATATGATCGACCTTTCTGAAGAACCGATCGAAGAGAACATCGAGATCTGCAAAGAGTACCTGGAAAGGATGAGCAAAATGGACATGACCCTGGAGATTGAACTGGGGATCACCGGAGGAGAAGAAGACGGGGTGGATAATACCGATGTAGACGATTCAAAATTATACACCCAACCCGAAGAGGTTGCCTACGCCTATGAGGAACTCAGCAAGGTAAGCCACAGGTTTACCGTGGCAGCCGCTTTTGGTAACGTACACGGGGTCTATAAGCCCGGTAACGTAAAACTGACACCCAAGATCCTGAAGAATTCCCAGGAGTATATTTCCAAAAAGTTCAATGTGGGGCACAACCATATCGATTTTGTCTTCCACGGCGGATCGGGCTCTACCCTGGAGGAGATACGCGAAGCGATCGGCTACGGGGTGATCAAGATGAACATCGATACCGATCTTCAATACGCCTTCATGGAAGGGATCAGGGAGTACTTTAAGGCCAAAGGGCCATACCTTCAATCCCAGATCGGGAATCCCGAAGGGGAGGATCAGCCCAACAAAAAATTCTACGACCCAAGGGTCTGGATGCGCGAAGCCGAAAAAACCTTTGTGGCCAGGCTTAAAAAGGCATTTGAAGACCTTAACAATGTGAATACGCTTTAGGCAATTTCTCCCACTTTAAATGATGAGACTATGACGGCTTGGTTTAAACGAAAGGAAAAAGGGATACAAACCGCAACAGAACAGAAAAAGGACACCCCAAAGGGTCTCTGGTACAAATCGCCTACGGGAAAGATCGTAGAGTACGAAGAACTTGCCAAGAACTTTTACGTGAGTCCGGAAGACGACTACCACGTAAGGATCGGCAGTAAGGAATATTTTGAGATTCTGTTTGACGATAACAAATTCACCGAACTCGATGCCAAACTCAGTTCCAAGGACCCCCTTAGGTTCGAGGACACGAAGAAATATGTAGACCGACTCAAATCGGCCCAGAAAAAAACCGGACTCAAGGATGCAGTGCGCACGGCCATCGGGAAATCCATGGGTAAGGACCTGGTAGTGGCCTGCATGGATTTCAGTTTCATCGGAGGATCCATGGGAAGTGTGGTCGGTGAAAAGATCGCAAGGGCCATAGATTATTCCATCAAGAATAAGGTCCCGTTTTTAATGATCTCTAAGTCGGGTGGGGCACGCATGATGGAGGCGGCACTTTCTCTTATGCAACTGGCTAAGACCTCGGCGAAACTGGCTCAACTGGCGGAAGCGAAGATCCCCTATATCTCCCTATGTACGGATCCCACCACGGGGGGTACCACAGCATCCTATGCCATGCTGGGCGATATCAACATATCCGAACCCGGGGCCCTGATCGGCTTTGCGGGCCCGAGGGTGGTCAAGGAGGCAACCGGAAAGGATCTGCCCAAGGATTTCCAGACCGCTGAATTCGTGAAGGAGCACGGTTTCCTTGATTTTATCGTACACAGGAGCGAGCTCAAACAAAAGGTCAACCTCTACCTGGACCTCATACAGAACGAACCGATCCGAAAATAAAAACAGCCCTGGGAATCAGGGCTGTTTCTTTAGGGTGCTTTAGTTCTTGAATCTCCGGAGGAAGATCTCCTCAGTGGTACCGTCAGGTCGCGTGAGAATTCCTTTCGCATCACAGCTGCCGTCCCCAAAATCCAGACTGGCTGTTGCGTCATTCCTGGATAAATTCAGAACTCCGCTGACAATAAATCGGCAGGCCAGTTCCCTCCTGAGTGGGGTCACAGTTTCCTTGACGAAGACATTACCCATAGGTCCGATGAATGTTCCCTTCCCGCTGATCAGGTACACATTATCCCCCCAGAATCCGCTTCCGTATCCCTCGATCCATTCACGCGTGCGTTCACCCGTAAAACTTGCGGTTTCCCCGTTAGGCCAGGTTGCCGAGAAACTGGCATCGGCATCAGACTGCGGATTGCCGTTCTCATTGGCACGCATCCTCAGGATGGATGCTGCTCCTTCTATGGCCACGCCGTTGAATGTAAAATTCTCAAGGGACAGGCTGAGGGTATTAGTAGCCAATTCCATATCCTTGGAATAACTCAGGAAGATGATCCCACTGAGGACATTCCCGTTCGGCAATTCGCATCCCTCTCCAAAATCGATGGTGCGTTCTTTACTCGTGGAGGTGATCACCGTAGTGATGGTCACACAATCCGGAAGAAAATCGGAATTGTAAGAAAACTTGGCCATCGCCTGAGCTTCGTCTGCCATATAGACATCCTCGGCTATGTTCATGATCTCCTCGGAAATAAGTTCTGATTCGTCACTCACCTTGAGTTCGGCGACCTCGAAGTTCTCCGTTTCCGCAACGGGTGAGGATTCTTCCTTGTTACAGGAAAACAGCAAGGCAGCGGCCAAAAGCATACCTCCGGCATAGTTCAGTGTTTTGAGACTCTTTTTCATAATGTAGTTTTTAAAGATTACCCTCCTAAGACAGGATTCTTTAAGAAAGGTTTAACGACCTGATAAAAAAATAACTTCGACACTCCCCGTTGCGAAATTATTTCTATCTTTGCACCTCGATTGAAAATCAATCAAATACATAAAAATCATTTAATACAATATTGGCATGTATTTAACTGCAGAAGTGAAGAAGGACATCTTCAAGAAGTACGGGGGAGACGAAAACAATACGGGTTCAACAGAAGCCCAGATCGCTCTGTTCACCCACAGGATCAACCACCTTACAGGTCACCTGAAAATCAACCAGAAGGATTTCAACACAGAAAGATCCCTGGTGAAACTTGTAGGTAAAAGGAGGAGTCTTCTCGACTACCTGAAAAGAAAGGACATTGAAAAATACAGGGAACTTATCAAAGACCTGAATATCAGAAAATAAAAAAATGGGGAAGGCATTCTTCCCCATTTTTCATTGCCAAGTCCCCCCATTGGGGGCAACATTAAAAAGCTTACTCTTTAGTTTTTCATTGGTCACAACACAACAACACAACTTCGGCCGGCCATGAGGGCGGCAGACCATTGTTTAACACTCCTGTACCTATTGCAGGATTAATTAAAATTTATGATTCCTAAGACTTTTAAAGAGGTCATTGACCTTGGTGACGGTAGAACTATCTCTATCGAAACCGGAAAACTAGCAAAACAGGCACACGGTTCTGTGGTTGTCCAGTCGGGCAATTGTATGCTCCTGTGTACTGTAGTATCGAATTACAAAGCGTCGGATGTCGACTTTCTGCCGCTTACCGTTGACTACCGGGAGAAATTTGCAGCCTCAGGCCGCTACCCCGGAGGATTTTTTAAACGTGAGGCCAGGCCCAGCGATGGTGAGATCCTCACCATGCGATTGGTAGACCGGGTTCTGAGACCCCTCTTCCCCAAGGATTACCATGCGGAGACCCAGGTGATGATCCAGTTGATGTCTCACGACGAGAATGTGATGCCGGATGCCATGGCCGGACTGGCCGCTTCTGCTGCCATCCAGCTTTCAGATTTTCCTTTCGAATGTGCCATCTCAGAAGTACGGGTTGGCCGGGTGAACGGGGAACTGATCATCAACCCAACCAGGGCTCAACTCGAAGAATCCGACATCGATATGGTGATCGGAGCTTCCGCAGATTCTGTCATGATGGTGGAAGGTGAAATGGGTGAGATCTCGGAAGAGGATATGGTGGAAGCCATTAAATTCGCCCATGAGGCCATCAAGGAGCAGTGCGCTGCCCAGATGAGGCTGGCCGAAGCCTTCGGAAGAAAGGAAGTAAGAGAATACGAAACAGAGGCCGAAGACGAGGCTCTTGAAAAGAAGATCCGCGAAATGGCCTATGATAAGGTCTACTCGGTAGCTAAGGCAGGTTCGGCCAAACAGGAACGAAGCAAAGCCTTTGAAGAGATCAAGGAAGAGATCAAAGCCTCCTTTACAGAAGAAGAACTGGAAGAAAAAGGCGACCTGATCAGCAAGTATTACTACAAGGCTGAAAAAGCCGCTGTCAGGGACCTTACCCTGAATGAAGGCCTGAGGCTCGACGGGCGTAAGACCGATGAGATCAGACCGATCTGGTGTGAGGTGGATTACCTGCCGTCTACCCATGGTTCTGCCATCTTCACCCGTGGGGAAACACAGGCTTTAGCCACGGTTACCCTGGGGACGTCTAGAGAGGCGAACCAGATCGATATGCCCTCCTATGAAGGAGAGGAAACTTTCTACCTGCACTACAACTTCCCCCCTTTCTCCACAGGGGAAGCGAGGCCTATCAGAGGTACCTCCAGAAGGGAAGTAGGGCACGGAAACCTCGCACAGCGGGCCCTTAAAAGGATGATCCCTCAGGATTGCCCCTATACAGTTCGCGTGGTCTCCGAGGTCCTGGAAAGCAACGGCTCCTCATCCATGGCTACCGTATGTTCCGGAACCATGGCTCTTATGGACGCCGGAGTACAGTTAAAGAAGCCCGTATCCGGGATCGCCATGGGGTTGATCTCTGAGGCAGAGACCGGAAAGTACGCCGTGTTGTCCGACATCCTTGGGGATGAGGATCACCTGGGGGATATGGACTTCAAAGTAACCGGTACCGCAGACGGGATTACGGCCTGCCAGATGGATATCAAGGTCAAAGGCCTCTCTTATGAGATCCTTGTCAAGGCCCTGAAACAGGCCAGGGACGGCAGGTTGCATATCCTTAAGAAACTCACAGATACCATTGAGGCACCAAGGCCCGACGTGAAACCTCACGCCCCGAAAATGGTCACTACCGTTATTCCAAACGAATATATCGGAGCGCTTATCGGTCCGGGAGGAAAGGTGATACAGGAACTGCAGAAAGCGACCAAGACCACCATCGTTATCAACGAAGATCCGGTGACCGAAGAAGGAATCGTAGAGATCCTGGGAACAGACCAGGCTGGAATCGATGCCGTATTGGCCAAGATCGATTCCATTACGTTCAAACCTGAAGTGGGAAGTATATACGAAGTAAAGGTCATCAAGATCCTCGATTTCGGTGCCGTAGTCGAATATATGGAAGCCCCGGGGAATGAAGTACTGCTTCACGTATCCGAGCTGGCCTGGGAACGCACGGACAAAGTTACCGATGTTGTAAACATGGGTGATGTGTTCGACGTGAAGTATATTGGGATCGACCCAAGGACCAAGAAGGACAAGGTTTCCCGAAAAGCGCTTTTGCCCAAACCAGAAGGATACAGGGAAAGGCCTCCTAGGAATGACAGGAATAACCGCGGAGATCGCAAAGACCGCAGTGGTCAGAGAAGACCTCAAAAACAGAGCAGGGATTGATTTTTTTCCTGATAAACATCAAAACCCCGGCATTTTGTCGGGGTTTTTTGTTTTTTTTAACATTTTAATCAAAATTTCCCTGCTCACTTGTAACATTCCTCATTTTTATACGTATTAATATATGCAGTCCATGCACTATAACCTAAATAGAAAGGAACCTAATAGATGAGACAGTTAAAGATTACAAAGCAGGTGACCAACCGGGAAACGGCGTCACTGGACAAATACCTTCAGGAAATTGGTAAGGTAGACTTGATCACTGCCGACGAAGAGGTAGAACTGGCACAGCGTATCAAAGCCGGTGACCAGTCGGCCCTTGAAAAGTTGACCAAAGCCAACCTGAGATTCGTGGTTTCTGTGGCTAAACAATATCAAAACCAGGGTCTTACCCTCCCTGATTTGATCAATGAAGGAAACCTGGGCCTGATCAAAGCCGCCCAGCGATTTGACGAGACCCGTGGTTTCAAATTCATTTCCTATGCCGTTTGGTGGATCAGGCAATCCATCCTTCAGGCCCTGGCAGAGCAATCGCGTATCGTGCGCCTGCCCCTGAACAAGATCGGCTCCATCAACAAGATCAACAAGACCTTTGCATTTCTCGAGCAGGCTCACGAAAGGGTGCCTTCTGCTGAGGAGATCGCCAAGGAACTCGATATGACCGTGGAAGATGTGAAGCAGTCTCTTAAGAATTCCGGAAGGCACGTATCCATGGATGCCCCGCTGATTGACGGGGAGGATTCTAACCTGTACGACGTACTTCGCAGCGGGGAATCCCCCAATCCTGACAAGGACCTTCTGCACGAATCCCTGAGAACCGAGATCGAAAGGGCACTGGAGACACTGACCCCAAGGGAGGCCGATGTGATCAGGCTCTATTTCGGACTTGCCGGACAACACTCCATGACCCTGGAGGAAATAGGCGAAACCTTCGACCTGACCCGCGAGCGCGTACGTCAGATCAAGGAAAAGGCCATCCGAAGGTTAAAACACACCTCTAGAAGCAAGATCCTGAAGACGTACCTGGGATAAAATCCCGGGATAAAATTCGCTCAAAGACACTCCTTAGAATTGGAACTTTGGAGATTTTGGCTTATTTTTAACAATAACAACAGTGTATCATGACTGTTCGTTTTTTGATTGATGAATAAACTCCGGCTGATTACCGGAGTTTTTCATTTGACCCCTACTCAAATAAGAGCACTAAGTATGAAACCAAGGAGCATAAAATCTGACCACTTGCCATTTCTCCACAAAATATCACCCCTCTTCTATCTGATCCTGTCGTTCATTATGACCCTTGGATTCAACGCCTGCCAGGACAGTGAGCACCCGGAAGTCCCCGGCCCATTCACTACTCCTTTGGGCAAGGTCTATTCCAGGGAAAAAGCCAGCGGCAAGGCCCTGCAGCAATATCTGGAAGCCAGGGAAGTTTACAAGAAAGATAGTTCAGATGTGGAGGCTCTTATCTGGTTTGGGCGACGCACAGCGTATCTGGGGTACTATGAGGATGCCATTGCTATCTATTCCCAAGGCATCCGAAGGTTTCCGGAGGACGCCCGCCTTTTCCGACACAGAGGGCATAGGTACATTTCGATCCGGGAATTTGACAAGGCCATAGCCGACCTGCAACGGGCCAGTGAACTTATCAGGGGAACGGAGAATACCATTGAACCCGACGGGATACCGAATGCCATGAATATCCCGGTAAGCACACTACACGGTAATATCTGGTACCATCTCGGGCTTGCTTATTACCTTAAGGGAGATTACCCAAATGCATACAGTGCTTATATCCATTGCCGCGAAAGCGGGACGAATCCGGATAACCTGGTCTCAAGCACTCATTGGCTCTATATGATCCAAAGGCGGTTGGGTAACTACATCTTGGCAGATAGTCTTTTAAGACCAATCACTCCGGAGCTTGAGGTCATTGAGAATAACAGCTACCACAACCTGTGTCTTTTTTATAAAGGGGCGATCACAGAAGAGATCCTGATCCCTGAGGGAAAGCCCTCTGCAGCTTCAGATGCAGTGGCCTATGGCCTGGCCAACTGGTATTTTACGAATCCGGATAGCCTGACCCTTGATAAAGGGGTTGACCTTATGTCTGCGATCGTGGAAGGAGATAACTGGACTTCCTTCGGTTACATCGCTGCCGAAAGTGACCTTATCGACTTACAGAGAAAAGCGGATCCCGTAATCAAGGAATAGCCAGGGTTTGTTTACTTTTACAGATACCAAATACAGCTGACCCCATGAATCACGTAAAAATTGCTCCTTCCCTCCTTGCTGCAGACTTTGGAAATTTGCAGAGAGACGTTGAAATGGTCAATGAAAGCGATGCCGCCTGGCATCACCTCGACATCATGGACGGACTGTTCGTCCCTAATATCTCCTACGGGATGCCGGTGGTCAAGGCGATTGCCAAACACGCCACAAAACCCCTGGATGCCCACCTGATGATCGTGGATCCGGACCGGTACATTCAGGCCTTTGCCGACCTCGGGGTTTACCTTCTGACCGTACACTACGAGGTTTGTCCCCATCTCCACCGTACCGTACAGGCGATAAAGGCAGCCGGGATGAAGGCAGGTGTCGCCCTTAACCCCCATACCGATGTTACCCTGTTGAAGAATATTTTGAAAGACCTGGACCTGGTCCTGGTAATGAGTGTCAATCCCGGATTCGGAGGTCAGTCTTTTATCCCGGGGACTTATGACAAGATTCGCGAACTCAAAGAGATGATACGGGAGCAGGAAGCTTCCGTTCTGATCGAAGTAGATGGAGGAGTAGGCCCGGACAATGCCGCTAAACTCATAGACGCTGGTGCCGATGTCCTGGTTGCCGGCAGCTCCGTCTTCAAATCGAAAGATCCGAAAGGGGTTATCGCCGAACTGGCATCTGCTGTGATCTCTTAAAACATGGAAAGATAGTATTTCAGCAGATCTGTGGTGGTTACCATCCCAACTACTTCCCCGTCATCGACCACTGGTAAGGAATGGTATTTGCGTTTCACCAGCAGGTCTGTTGCGTCCCTTACCGTGTTGGTGGAACTGATCGTTTCAGGGGTGCGAACCATCAATTGGTTGATGCTGAACATCTCGTAAATTTCCGATCGGACATTCCCCTCTTCCACAAACGCACCATCTGCAAAACTCAGCCTGAGAAGGTCATTCATGCTCAGCATACCCACGATCTTTTTCTTACTGGTAACCGGCATATGACGTATGTTGTGCTTTTTGAACAGGTGTTCTGCCTTGTCCAGGCCGTCTTTAATATCCACAGAGATGATATTCTTGGTCATGATCGTGGAAATGGGTATATCTATGGAAAGGGTCATGATGGAATCTTTTTATTTGATATCCTAAATATCCGATTCTAAACTCCAATAAATCATGATAATTGTCAGGTTTGCCATCTGATGCCTCCCTCAGGGTTTCTGGAGGATGTTTGTTAATTTTGTGCCCACAGAATGAACCATAAAAAAAAGGGAATTCATGAAGCAGGTATTTGACGTCATCATCGTGGGAGGAGGTCCGATAGGGATCGCATGTGGCCTGGAGGCACAGAAGAAAAAACTTCGGTACCTGATCATAGAGAAGGGGCCCATCGTCAATTCCCTTTTTAACTATCCCGTAAACATGCAATTCTTTTCCTCCTCGGAAAAGCTGGAGATCGATGAGATTCCTTTTATCAGTAAGGAAGCCAAACCAAAAAGGAATGAAGCCCTGGAGTACTATCGGAGGATCGTGACATCGAACAAACTGAAGATTCAGCTCTTTGAGAAGGTCCATTCGGTGGTGAAAAAAGGAGAAGTGTTCAGGATCGAATCGGAAAAAACAACCTACGAGGCAAAGAATGTGATCATTTCCACGGGATTCTACGACCTGCCCAACAAACTGAATGTACCCGGAGAGGAGCTCCCCAAGGTATCCCACTACTACAAGGATCCTCATTTCTATGCCAGTCAGAAACTGGCCGTGATCGGGGCCAGTAATTCGGCTGTGGATGCCGCCCTGGAATGCTGGCGTAAAGGCGCCGATGTGACCATGATCATCCGTGGCCCTGAGGTCGGACAACGCGTGAAGTACTGGGTCAGGCCCGATATCATTAACCGTATTGAGGAAGGCAGTATCAAGGCCTATTTCAACACGACGGTCTCTGAAATTCACCAGAAGGAGATCGTACTGAACACTCCGGAAGGAGAGGAACGTATAGAGAACGATTTTGTCCTGGCCCTGACCGGTTATATGCCCAATTTCGAATTCCTGGAGTCCATGGGGATCCATTTGTCCAATGACGAGAAGAGGCTGCCGGACTACAATCCGGAAACCATGGAGACCAACGTGCCCGGACTATACCTGGCCGGGGTGATCTGCGGGGGGATGGAAACCCATAAATGGTTTATCGAGAACTCCCGTGTGCACGCTAAGGTCATCATGGACCATATGATCAGGGAACGCCCGGTTCCCGCTGGATAGATGTGATCCTGGCCTTCATCTTTTCATTTCAAGAGTTCCCCACTTGAAAGGCTACCCTTGATCATCTTTAAAAAATAAGATCCCTCCCGGGGTACTAAGGCCCTTTCGACCTGTTTCCCGGGAGGGATCCTTCATTCCTTTGAAACGGAATTCTATTTCCTGAAGAAGACTACTGAATAGTTACGCTGAAGGTCACTGCCAGGTCGGTCTCCCCACCGGCATCAGCCAGCCCCGAGTTGGGTTTCAGGGGTTCGTGTCTGAGTGTAAAAGCGAGGGTCCCACTGCTGGCGGTCGTCGTGGTCAAAGTAAATGCCGTTCCCAGGGGATTCCCGTTCCCGTCAAAATTCGCATATTCCACATTCGCGTTCAGTGAACTTCCTACGGTATAGAAGAACTGGTGCTCCTCGTCTTCTTCCTCCACTTCTGCAGTGATATCCTCTGCAGGGGTTTCTGTTTCATTCAGAAGGACGATAGTTCCATTGTAAATAGCGTTTTCCTGTAAATCACCCGATACGGTGACCTCCGGAGGGTTGGGACCATCGCCATCCAAATCCCTCGACTGCAAGGTAATGGTTGTACCTCCACCCTGGGGAACAAGGGTAGCGGTAAAGGTGGTGATGATCTCTTCTTCGTTGATCGGTTCCGGGGCCGGCTCATCGTCAGAGCAGGAGGTAAAGGTCAACATACCAAAAGAAAACAGGATACATGATTTTAAAGTTTTCATAGCTGATTAAACGTTTAAGAATAAAAATTAATAATGAACAATAATTTGAAGTTGAATATTTCTTCCTAAGCCATCGGCGAAAAAACGCTGCCGGTTCAGGTAATCCCTGAAAGTTGTGTTCAGCAGGTTATTCACAATGACGGAGGTGGTCAGCCTGCTGGAGGTTCCGAGAGAGAAATCCACAGAGGAGCTCAATCCCACCAGGTGATAGGCCGGAGGGGGTGTATTGATCTCCAGCAAAACATCTTGCTGTTGTTCCGGGGAGAATACCACGATATTGGGCGGAACTTCGTTTTGCCTGAGTACCAGGTCACTGATAAGAGATACCTCAAGGTCATGCCATTCCTTTTTAATAAAATCGACCTGGTTCCTGAAACTGACCGGGGGAATATTGATCAATGCCTGGTTCTGGGACATATCACGTCCCTTCACCAATGACATCTGATGCTCTGTCCTCCAGTTCGGATGCCAGTTCACGTAAGCGGAGGCGTCCAGTCCTAACAATCGGGCATTTGTCTGCCGGTAGCTCCAGACCGGGAATGCACCCCTGATGGTAAATTCCAATCCTGTGGGTTCAAGGAGGATGAAATCAGTAAGGAAATTGGCATAAGGTTCAAGGGTAAAGCCCCAATTTTTCAAGCGTCTTTCTAAGGACGCTGAAAGTTTATGAGAAGTTTCGCTTTTGATCCTCAGATCCCCCAGCTCTATCCTAGCAGCCGAATGGTGCAGTCCATCACTGAAAAGCTCGGAAGGATTGGGTGCTCTCTGGGCAAGGGAATAATTGAATCTCAGAAAGGTTGAGTTGTCCTTTGCATAAAGGATCCCCGTTGTTCCTGAGAAATTCCGGAAGGAGAAAACCGGATTGGTCAGGAGTTGAGAACCGACCTCTTCTAGTACGATATCGGAGAATTCATTTTCATATCCCCTTTCCTCCCACCTTGAGGTCTGGTAATATTTCAGTGCATCAATCCTGGAGAAATCATACCTGAATCCTGCATCCAGACTCCAATTTGCTGTCAGGTTATATTCCCCGGTAACAAAGGCACCCAATTCCCATCTTTTGTAGTCCGGGATCAATCTCCTGACACCGGTTGCCGGATTTGGAAAATTTTCCTGGTATCGACCTACAAGTCCGGTGTGCCAGTCGAATTTTTCTGCTGCATCCCCCTTAAAATCGGTGCTGACCGAGTGAGTGGTAAGCTCAAGGTCGAGTGAGGCCCGGTCGTTCAGTTCCCCTCTCCTGACATCGTACTCCTTCCTGCGGTTCTGCTGGAAATCGTACTGGGCGCTCCATTTGCCCAGGCCCTTGAATCTTTTGTAGGCTGAGATCTTGGCCAGGTGGTGCCTTACGTCCTGTCTGGGATTCTGAAGATCGTAGGTAAACGGCCTTATTATCTGGGGCTCTCCGCTGTTAATGCTGCGGATCAGGTCGTCTATGTTCCCGATATGAGAAGCCCTTAAAATGGCGATCTCGGCATCGTAAAAAGAATACCTTCCCTGAAGCCCCCAGTTCAATGTTCGTTTTCCGAACTCTAGGGAAGAGGCTGTTTCGGAGATCCCTGTATTGGAAAGGATATAATCCGGTGACTCCTGATCGCCCAGTCGTTTGAAGGATCCCTGAAGCCGGATGAACCAATCGTCCTGAAAAACTTTGGTCAGATCCGTGGAGATATTTCCTCCCCTTCCGTTTGAAAAGCCATTGAGTACCGTTTTCCCATAAAGTGTATCTTGAGTCGGCAGGTAGGCCTGTTCCATTAAAATGACCCCACCTATGGCATCTCCCCCGTATTGGAGAGCTGAAGCTCCTTTTATGACCGTCACAGATCCGGCTGCATTTACATCCACATTGGGGGCGTGCTCATCTCCCCATTCCATGTCCTGCATCCTCACTCCGTCATTAAGGACCAGTACCCTGCTACCGTTCAGGCCATGTATGGCAGGTTTAACGATCGTCGACCCGGTATTGAGGCTGGAAACGCCCTTTAATCCTTTGATGGCGTCTCCAAGGCTGCTACCGCTGTTTTCCAAAAGCACCTCCTCGGACAGCCGATTCTCCAGTCCCGAGTTCGTTTTGTTAGAATAAATGCTGCCAATGACCCTCACCTCATCCAGTTCTTCCAGGTGGTGTTCCAGCAGAAAGTCCTCTTTTTTTGTTTCCGGGATTTTCACAGGGAAAATAAGGGTGCGGCATTCCGGGTGCATGACCTCGATCTCATAGATTCCGGCACACAGATTTTCAAAAGAATACATTCCGTTCAGGTCCGTATAGGCGTAGGTCTCAAGTTTGGCAATATAAAGTGTGGCTCCGGCTAAGGGGGTTTTATCATGGAAATCCATAACCTTTCCACTCAGGGAATTGGCACACTCCTGGCTGTTGACCAGAGAGAGAGTGAATAGTGCGCAAAGCGCTATGAAGTATCTTAGATACATGAAGAATCAGTGATGGATTAGGATGAGATTTATTCCCTCGTGAAAAAGGTTAGGAAACCGTAATTTCTGCGAAATGTTTCCCTAGATCATCCAATAGCAGGAGGGGGTCTGCCAAATAGGGTGGGATTTACCCTGTCTTTCTCGGGGATGGAAACAAGGGCCTGGGAAATGTCGCCGCGAGGTCCGCTCCATAAAACGGGTATGCTTGTGGAGATAGTTACCTGATCAAAGGAGGTCGATTCATTTAAAAGCGAAAAGGTGCAAAGTTCACATTTCACCCGATCATCATCCTGTGCATGCGTCAGGGGGTGGTAATCCAGGGCTTTGATACCCAGAAAGATACCAAGCAGCAATAGGGCGATTAACGATGTAAATCTTTTCACATGCATCGAGCTCAAAAATAGATAATGAAACGCTTTTATCTGTTAATGAAGTGCTAATTTTCAGTGGTCATAAGGAATCAGCCATCATCACAGAACAGAATTTCCACTTGATATTCAGGGAAATACATCCAGTATTTTGATGATTGCCATGAATTTGCAGGGAGAACGGTTATCTTATTCCTGGGGAGGAGGCGTACGCCCCGGATCTGAAGATCGACTGTTTTGACGGGTTCGGCCATCTTCTAACTGAGCTCCTTTGGACATCGTGAATTTTAGAGGTTATATTATTTAACCTCATCATTCACCTTCGTATATGGATTTTCAGCAGGGTATTATTCCGGCTCTGGCCCGCCCCTTGTCCCGAACAACCACTTGCTTCCGACGTTGAATTTCCTTTCTGATCAGAAACAATTCTCTTGTGGTTTGGCCTGATACGGAGGTGTTCTCTTCAGCCCTGCGGATTAGATAGGGCATAACATCTCTTACAGGTCCATAAGGAAGATATTTGGCCACTAAAAATTGGGCCTCCGCCAGATTATAGCTGATATTATCGCTCATGCCGTAAAGCTGGCCAAACCAAATTCTGGGATCGTTGTGAGCGATGTTCATCTTATCCATCATCTCAATAAGCTTATAGGTGCTCTTTTCATTGTGGGTACCAAGGAATATTGAAAATATTTCCAAATGATGCATCATAAAATCCACACCCGCATTGAAATTGATGTCCGTTGCCTCTTTTGATTCACATATAGGATTCCTGTATCCAAGCTGATGTGCCCGCTCAGACTCCTTTTCCATATAGGCACCTCTCACCAGTTTGATGCCTACCTTGAAATTTTCACTACGAGCCTGCTCTGCTAATCCTTTAAGATAGTCCAATCTATCCCATCGGTACATCTGGGCTGTGTTAAATACTACAGCCTGCTCTTTGTTGTAGACAGACATCATTTTAACGACCAGATTATCGGCTGCATCCTGCAACCAACTCTCTTCTGCATCGATAAGGAGTCCTACATCCAATTCACATGCTCTCTTACACACTTCATTGAACCTATTCTCTATACGTTCCCATTCGCTTTGTTCATCCCTGTCCAAACATTGGTTGGCAGAAACCTTTTGATATAGCAATGTCCTGCCGAAGGCCGTGGGTTTAAATACAGCAAAAGGTACAGCCCTATTTTCCCTGGCAAAGTCGAGTACTTGCAAAACCTTATCTTTTGCAAGGTCGAACTGAATTTCGGTCTCCTTCCCTTCGACGGAATAGTCCAATATCGCATTGACCCCCTTTTCATGCATACGTTCAATGATGGGCATACAATCCTGCTCGTGAATGCCCCCGCAAAAATGGTCAAATACGGTTGACCTGATGAGCCGTTCTACGGGCAAATTCCCCTTGATTGCGAAATTTGTGATAGCAGTTCCAAGGCTTACCAAGGGCCTGTTGGCTATCATCCTGAACAATAAATGGGCGCGTTTTAGTTGGCTATCTGTTTTCAGGGAAAAGGCCTTCTCTGTATTTTCAAACAATGTCTGCATAAGCAATAAATTAAATTTACCGTTGAGGAACTAGCTTATTGAACAACCAATAAATGGCCCCGGATATCAAGAGAGATTGAACAGCAGGAATTCCGAAAGGAAAAACATATTGAGTGAGGTATCCGGACAGAATCCCTATCAACAGGCTTATAGTGGCCCTCCAGTTCCATAAATCATTCCCGGTAAGTGCTCTGTTGCCTAATAAGAAGTAATGGGCCATTATAATACCCGCGATCACCGGAATGACCAGGGCTGTCAAATAGAGAAAATTGACAAACTGATCCATAATGCCCAGCAAGGCCAGTATGATGCCCACCAGGGCGAATAGTAAGGTAAGTTTCTTGCGGGAGGAATCACTGTTGACATTGAGCATATTGCAGAGTACCAAACCACCCGTATAATTGCTGACCAGTTGACTTGTCCATGTGGCTATCCAGAGCACTACGAAGCCCCATGCCGGAAAGCCCAAATTTTGCATCACCTGGACGATGTCCGCATTACCCGTCCCGATAGACATGATCCCACCTACGAGAAACAATGGAAATCCAACTAAAATGATACCCAGTGGAATAAGAATATTATCCTTCCAGACCGGCCTGGCAAAACGGGTATAGTCTGGTGCTATGAGCCATTGGGCAACATTGATACTGATGACCAGGTTAATGGCTTCGATAAAGCCCATACTTCCTTCAGGCTGCCATGAAACGAGGGTGTCCCATCCAAAATTGCTGACAGACAAATAAATAGCTGCCAGGACCAACAAAAGTCCTGCCGGCATTGCGATATAGTCAACCCATTTAATGGATGAATACCCTAATATGGAAGGTACCGCAAACAACAATCCAACCACAACCGTAACCCCTATATACATGATCAAACTTTCGGTTTTGTCGATTCCCAGTAAGGAACACAAGGCATCTGAAGCAACCGTGGTCTGTATTGCCCACCAACCCAAGGTTAGGATTAATATGACCAGGCCTACAATTACCCTGGACTGTTCTTTTCCGAAACTCAGTGAGGCAAGGGCAGATGATGTCAAGCCAGTCTTTGCCCCTATATAGCCCTGGACCGCATTACCGATCCACTGGAATAGACAAAGCCCCAAAATCAAAATTCCTATCATTTCCCATAAGGAGAAGTTTCCAACCAGGATACCTCCTACCATTAGCACAGGAATACAGAACTCCAGACCCCCGAAAATAATGGCCGGAATATACCAGGGTTGACGATCTGAAACAGGCACAGGGGCCAAAGCCGATTGATTCCCGGATTTTACGTTGTCTTTCATGATTAAACCAGATTATGTTTTTAATTCTTTTACTGTCAGATTCTTCTGAATGTGATTGAATGCCAGGGCGAGTAGCAATACAAACAATGCTGTGGTCACTCCCAACATTACATCGTAATTTTTTTCCAAGGTTAGTGTTATCCTGATCAGGATAGTAGCCAGAACAAAAGCCGAATAACGGAAAACCCTATAGTAATTTATCGTATACCGTAGGGCCACCAATACTATGGTGATATCCGTAAAAATCAATACGGTATAAAAGCTGTGGAACGAATGGAGGTATATGCCCGTTTGCACAAAAGCAATAAAATCTTTTATCACTATAAAGACAAAGGAGAACAAAAGGAGCAAGGCCAACACCTTTTTGATACGCACAAATTGTGTTTGATTGACATACCTTTCAGATAGTTGGATCTGTCTGTTCAGTTTCTGGGTCAAACCCATCATGACAAAAATGGAAAGTGCTCCAAAAGAATATACGAGCATGGCCATTACCGTATCCCTTGTCGATTCCCATTTCGAGAAATCATCTAAATGACTGAATTCCTTAAACGCATTCCTCAGAAAAATCAGGGAAAGTAATTCGAATTGTTTGCCAAGTGATCTGGAAACCGATTTGGGCAAAACAAATATCAAACTGAG
>NZ_JBFGBM010000022.1:0-21680 GCF_041567615.1 Muriicola sp. | reverse complement strand
TCATCAGACGATGCTATACCGTGCCAGATCCCAGGTTGGAAAGGGAGGTTTTTGGGTTGAAGTTTAAAAATCCAGTGGGTCTCGCTGCGGGTTTCGATAAGAATGCCGAACTGTACAATGAGCTTTCAGACTTCGGTTTCGGGTTTGTCGAGATCGGAACCCTGACCCCCAAGGCCCAGGACGGGAACCCCAAAAAAAGACTGTTCAGGCTGAAAGCAGACCAGGCGATCATCAACAGGATGGGGTTTAACAATGAAGGGGTGGAGGCTGCTTTAGAACGACTTAAAAAAAATCATCGTGTCCTGATCGGGGGGAATATCGGCAAGAATAAGGTCACGCCCAACCGGGAAGCTACCTCGGATTACCTGATCTGTTTCAGGGTTCTTTTTACTCATGTGGATTATTTTGTCGTCAACGTCAGTTCGCCCAATACGCCCGGCCTGCGGGAATTGCAGGAAAAAGAACCGCTTACGGCCTTACTGAAAGCCCTGCAGGAAGAAAATTCGACTTTAGCCGGCAAAGGAGGGGGGAAGAGGAAACCTATCCTCCTGAAGATCGCACCCGACCTTACCCAGGATCAACTGCTGGACATCATCGACATCGTGAGAAGCACTGCCCTGGACGGGGTGATCGCCACAAACACGACGATTGGCAGGGATGACCTCACCTCTTCTCCCGAATTGACAGGACAGGTCGGCGGACTCAGTGGTAAACCCCTGAGGGAACGCAGCACGGAAGTGATCCGTTTCCTGCATGAGAAAGGAGGAGGAGATTTCCCCATCATAGGGGTCGGGGGGATTCACTCGGCTGAGGATGCCCTCGAAAAACTCGAAGCAGGTGCCAGTCTGGTCCAGTTATGGACCGGCTTTGTTTACGAAGGACCGGCCCTCGTAAAGCGGATCAACAGGGCCTTGCTGAAAAAGGAGGCTCAATTAGCCCAGTAATCTACCACGAGTACGTCTTCAAGAATCGGCCCCAGGATATTTCCGAATGCTTTGTGATCGGGGTGGGGCAGGTAGATGTCCCTGTCTGTTTCTGATTTGAAAGTGAGGAAAAAGCAATGTGTAAATCCTTTGTCCAGGCCTTCGGGACTGTTATTTATTCCCCATTCCAGGGAAACGATCTGTGGTATTTTGGATTTCAGGGCGACGAAGGCTTTTTGGACTTCTTCCATCTCTTCGGCAGAGGCACCGGCCTTGAATCTCAACAGGACTACATGGCGCAGCAGAGAGTCCTTCACAATCGTCGCAGCTGCTGTATCTGTTTGTTTTTTCACAGGAATCACATCTGTATTGACCAGGAGGAAACTGAGGACCATAACCAGGCCCAGCACGGAAATTTTCATGATCTAAATTTTTGTAAGATATAAAAAAGTACGTTTGTTTGTCCTGAGAATCAAATAGGTACCTGAAGTGAATTACGAGATCCTGTGGGCATTTTCTCTGGCTACGGCAGCCCTGGCCATTTTTCCCGGTCCGGACAACATCTTTGTTCTTACCCTGAGCATTGTCCATGGAAAAAAATACGGGCTAGCCACCACAGCCGGATTGATCTCCGGCTGCCTGGTCCATACCACCCTCCTGGCTTTTGGGGTGTCTGCCATCATCAGCCTGAACCCCATGTTGTTCTATACGATCAAGCTCTTCGGGGCCCTGTATCTTTTCTTCCTTGCCTTTCGTGTCATGCGATCCGACGCCCGATTGGACCTGGAGATGAACGGACGTCCCAAAAAGACCCTCTGGCAATTATATCGGCAGGGATTTATCATGAACGTACTCAACCCAAAGGTGACCATCTTTTTTCTCGCCTTTTTTCCAGGCTTCCTCTTCAGCGATTATTTAAGCACGACCTTGCAGTTCTACATCCTGGGATTCCTCTTTATGATCATTTCCTTTACCATCTTCGCCCTGATAGCCCTTCTCGCCGGCTCTATTTCGGGCTATCTGCAAACCCACCGGGGAGCCCCGGTCTTCCTGAAATGGCTGCAGGTACTGGTTTTTGCGGGGATCGGACTTTACCTGCTTTTATCCTATAAATAATAGTACTTTTGAGGGAGTAAAAAGACGGAGCAAGTGCCTTCAGACAAGGTTGCCATCATAGAGTGCCCCAGGGATGCCATGCAGGGGATCAAGAACTTTATTCCCACAGAGGAGAAGGTCAAATACATCCAGGCATTGATGGGTTGTGGCTTTCATACGATCGATTTCGGGAGTTTTGTTTCCCCCAGGGCGGTTCCCCAAATGGCGGATACAGCCGCTGTATTAGGTGGATTGGACCTGACGGCAAAACGATCCAAATTGCTTGCGATCGTCGCCAATGTGAGAGGAGCTCAGGATGCCTCCGAATTCGCGCCTATCGATTACCTGGGATACCCCTTTTCCATTTCCGAGAATTTCCAGATGCGAAACACCCACAAGACCATTGCCCAATCTACAGAGGTACTCAGGGAGATCCTCGATATTGCTGCAAAATCCGGCAAGGAGGTGGTGGTCTATATCTCCATGGGATTCGGTAATCCCTATGGCGATCCGTGGAACGTGGAGATCGTGGGAGAATGGACGGAGAAGCTCACAGCCATGGGGGTTCGAATTCTTTCCCTTTCAGACACCGTTGGCACCTCTACGCCGGAGGATATCTCCTATCTGTTCTCGGAACTTATCCCCATGTATCCCGACGTGGAATTTGGCGCCCATCTTCATACGACTCCGAACACCTGGCATGAAAAGATCGATGCCGCTTTTAAGGCAGGGTGCAGGAGATACGACGGGGCCATTCAGGGGTTTGGCGGATGTCCCATGGCCAGGGATGAACTGACGGGAAACATGCCTACCGAAAAGATGCTTTCTTATTTCACGGCCCGGAAGGCTCACACCGGGGTAAGCTGGACCGCCTTTGAGGCGGCCCATAATCGCGCTACCCAGCTATTTTCAAAATATTTCTGAGTACGCTGACTCTTAGTACTGCAGCCTTACCCCCAGGTAAGCTCCAAGGGGATGTCCGGGCCTGAGTCCGGCCGGTACCCTCGCCACCGCGTACTTCTCATCGAGCATATTGATAAAATTCAGTGTCAGGCTTGCATTGGGGTTGATGTGGTAAGCCCCTGCCAGGTCCAGTACAAAACTGGAGGGAACCCTTTCGTCTGAAGGAATGGGGCCCTGTCCTGCCCTGGTTCGGAATTCTCCGTTGTATCGCCCACTGAGGTTGATATCGAAGGATTTGTGCTCCAGAGACAGGGTGGTGTTAAACTGATGTTTGGAGATATAGGGAAGTTCATCTCCGGTGGTAACATCGCCCCAGATATCCTCTGCACTGCCAAAACTGCTCTGGAATTCAGTATCCGTAAAAGTGTAGGCAAAAGTCAGTGGCAGCTTCAACTTGTCGTGGGATTGAAGGAAATCGTAGTTGAGAAGGATTTCGATACCCTGTACTTTGACCTCCCCGGCATTGAACTGTTCAAGGCTTCCGGTTCCACCGGTGGCCGCCAGATCGCTCCCCAGAAGGTTGCTGTAATCATTGTAGAAGCCGATAACCTCCCCAGAGATTCCATTTAATCTGAATCGGGAACCCAATTCCACATTGATGCTCTCTTCAGCTTTTTCATCCTCCCTGCTGGTCGGGGGTGAAAACCCTTTATGTACACCGCCAAAAACAGAGAACTTGTCAAAATTGTAATTAAAACCCATCCCAGGAATCCATACATCTGTCCGGTTTTCACGTACGGATAATGAAGTTCCCAGACGTTCTATGTCGCTGGTGCCGAAATCTGTCCTGCCGAGGCGAATGTTCTCGTATCTGAGGCCGGGAGTCAGCGTCAGCTCCTTATACTTAAACCTGTAGAGGGCGAATGTGGCCAGAGCTGTGGCATCGCTGATCCTGTTCGCATTCGTACCCGGCACCCCGGAGGAAGTGCGGATCATGCTGCCGTCTGTTATTCGGTATCCGTCAATGAATTGGAAACGGTCTTCTTCATCGTAGTGGTATCTCACCCCGACCTCAACGTCGTGAAAGGTATTTTCCTCTGTCCAGTGGTAGTCGAATTTGGTCTGCAGCCCTTTGGAAATATAACCCCGTGCATTTGCCTTGACGAGCAGGGCGTCATCAGGGCTGTCTGCTGCTCCCGTGATCACATCCAGGTATTCACTGTTGTTAAGGGGGTCGGAAAGGATTCCCGAAACACCGCGGCGTTCCCCGTTGAGGGTTACCCCATCAAGTTTGTACCAGTTCCTGGTGAAGCCGTTGTAGTAGGCATTCGTGGTAATGTGGAAATTATCGCTAAAGGCCAACAGATGAGTAAGCATGAACTGTTTGTGGTCATTGATCATTTCATCTTCGGCGGTTCCTGCATATCTCCGGAAGGGAGTCGTGCTGAAGTCCGCGTCGGTCAGACCCACATAAGTCTCATTGGATTGTTCGTCAGAGTACTGGAATTTAAATTCAAGGGATTGCTGCAGGCTTGCTGCCCTGCCGGTATTCACCCTGAATTTAGCCACGAGATCATTTTTGTCAAATCCCGTATTCCCTCTGGAATCCAGATTTTTGAATCCATCAGAATTGAAATTCAGGTATTCTATCATATAACCGAACCGCTCTTTGGAATCGCCCAGTTTAGCATGCAGCCTGCCACTGTTGTAATTCCCATAGGAGGCCGAGAGAAAGGCGTTAAAATCTTCAGGGATCTGGGTGGAAAGCATATTGATAGCCCCTCCCGTGGTGTAGGGCCCGTATTGAACCTGACTGCTTCCTTTGAGGATTTCCACGGCCTGCATTCTGGCCACTGAAGGGAAATAATAGGCGGCCGGGGCACTGTATGGTGCGGGAGCGATCAATACTCCGTCTTCCATCAGGGTGATTTTGGCACTCCTTTCTGGGGAAGTACCCCTGAGGCTGATATTGGGGCGGAGTCCAAACCCGTCTTCTTCATAGTAATTTACACCAGGCACCGATCGCAGGACTCTGTTGACATCCGTATAATTAAAGGTGGCGAGTTCCTGAGGGGAAATGTAATAGGCTGAACCGGTACGATTCTCAGCCTGATACTTGCTGCCTAGTATTACATTGGCAGAGAGCACCACTTCATCGAGGCGGATGAGGTTGGAATCCTTGGGTTGCGTGATGAGTCGAGTGTTCTGGGCCAGCATTGAAGAGGAAAATAATACGATCCCTAGGGTAAGTAAGTGTTTGTACATATTATTTAGACTAATTAAATATAAGCTATTTCCAAAGAACAAAAGTAGGCTGCAATCTCGATTTTTCAAAATTAATTTAGACTTTTTCTAAATAAAAAAATCATTGAAATATCCTCAACTGAGCAGGGTCTAAAAGGACCCTTTATTCAAGGATGTAAAAACGGGAAGGCAGAATCCTTGTCCGCCAAAAAAATGCGTATATTTGCACGCAATTAAGCCTTAATTGCATGGAAGCCCACCTCAATAAAATTCTGGGAGAAGGTCTTACTTACGACGATGTCCTCCTGGTACCTGCATTTTCTGAAGTTCTGCCTCGCGATGTGAACATTCAGACCCAATTCACGAGAAATATCAAGATCAATATTCCCATCGTATCCGCAGCCATGGATACGGTCACGGAGTCGAAAATGGCGATTGCCATGGCCCAGGAAGGAGGGATAGGCGTGCTGCATAAGAACATGACCATTGAGGAACAGGCCAATAAGGTCCGTAAGGTCAAAAGGGCGGAAAGCGGGATGATACTCGACCCGGTCACCCTGCCCAAAGATGCTCTGGTCAGGGATGCGAAGGCCAATATGAAGGAACACAGCATTGGGGGTATTCCCATTGTTGACAAGGACAGCAAACTTATAGGTATCGTGACCAACAGGGACCTGCGTTTCGAAAAGAATAACGACAGGCCTATCTCGGAGGTGATGACCTCTGAAAACCTGGTAACAGTAGGCGAGGGGACCTCTATGGGAGAGGCAGAGGATATCCTGCAGGCCAACAAGATCGAAAAACTACCCGTGGTCAATGCAGATTACAAACTCGTCGGCCTCATTACTTTCCGGGACATCACCAAACTCACTCAGAAACCCATCGCCAATAAGGACCAGTACGGCCGACTTCGGGTGGCTGCAGCGATCGGAGTGACGGCCGATGCCCTGGAGCGAACCACCGCCCTGGTCAGGGCAGGGGTGGATGCTGTGGTGATCGATACCGCACACGGTCATTCCAAAGGGGTGGTAACAATACTAAAAGAAGTGAAAAAAGAGTTTCCCGCTCTGGAAGTGATCGTTGGAAACATAGCTACCGCAGAAGCAGCAAAATATCTGGTGGAAGCCGGGGCGGATGCGGTGAAGGTAGGGATCGGGCCGGGTTCCATCTGTACCACAAGGGTGATTGCCGGAGTTGGTTTTCCGCAGTTCTCAGCGGTACTCGAGGTAGCAGCGGCCATAAAAGGAAGCGGGGTGCCGGTGATCGCAGATGGGGGAATTCGATATACGGGAGATATCCCCAAAGCCCTGGCGGCCGGGGCCGATACGGTCATGCTGGGATCCCTGCTGGCCGGGACCAAGGAATCACCTGGGGAGACCATAATATACGAAGGCAGGAAATTCAAATCCTACCGGGGAATGGGTTCTGTGGAAGCCATGAAACAGGGGAGCAAGGACCGCTATTTCCAGGATGTAGAAGATGATATCAAGAAACTGGTTCCCGAAGGGATCGTCGGAAGAGTGCCTTATAAAGGGGATCTTTTCGAAAGTATCCATCAGTTTGTAGGCGGTCTGAGAGCCGGGATGGGATATTGCGGCGCAAAGGATATTCCTTCCTTACAGGAAAAAGGCCGGTTCGTGAAGATCACCAGCAGCGGGATCACGGAAAGTCATCCTCACCACGTGACCATCACGAAGGAGTCTCCAAACTACAGCCGATAGACTGAGGCTTATTTGCCCTGTCCGCTATAGGTTTTCCAGTCGAGTTCTTTGTAGATATCCTCCCCGAAATAACGAGCGATATTCAGGAAAGGCCCGGGTTTCTGGTAGCCTGGTACCGGTGACAGCATGTTGAATTGCTCGTCGAGAAACACCACCGTAGGATAGCTGAGTCGACCCTGCAACAGGGCCGCGGCAAATTGGTGGTAACCCCTTCTTCCTGAGGGTACATAGGTGTAGGTCTTTCCCTTGAATTCAATGGGTTCTTTTCCCTCCCCGTCCATTTTCACCATATAGAAATTCTCGTTCATATAAGCTGCTACCTGGGGGTTCTGAAAGGTGTCCTTATCCATGCGCTTGCACCAGCCACACCAGTCCGTATACACATCAATAAAAATCTTTTTGGCATTGCCTTCTGCCCTTGCCAGTTCTGTGGCCTCTTGCCAGCTAAGCCAGTTAACCTGCTGGGCCTTGAGCTCATGGGTCGTCCCACCCAGAACAAAGGTCAGGATAAAGAGTGCGAGAAAATAATATTGTTTCATAGCCATTTGTTTCGACCTTTAGTCGTAATCTAACCACTAAAATAACGAATTTCTACCTCCTTTATTTTAGGTATCCGGTCAGAATTACCGGACGAGGGACTATTTAGCTACTGCCCGCTTCTTGGCGGGCTCGAAAAGCTCGGGATGATCTACCTGGTTGCGTATGATGTCGTCAAAGGTTTCCCTCTTGGATATGAGGTGAGCCTTTCCCTTGTGCCACATGACCTCAGCTGGTCTGTAGCGGGAATTGTAGTTGCTGGCCATGGTGTAACAGTAGGCTCCCGCATTTCGGAAACACAGGATGTCGCCCTCCCTGATCTCACTGATCCTGCGGTTGCTGCCGAAAGTATCGGTCTCGCATATGTAACCCACTACGGAGTAATAACGCTCCCTACCCTCGGGATTGGAAATGTTGATGATCTCATGGGATGCGCCGTAGAGCATAGGACGGATCAGGTGGTTGAAACCGGAATCCACACTGGCAAAAACGGTGGAGGTTGTCTGTTTTACGACATTGACCCGGGCCAGGAAAAAACCGGCCTCGCTTACCAGGAATTTTCCGGGTTCGAAGGCAAGGGTCAGGTCGCGTCCGTATTCCTTACAAAATTCGTTGAAGCGGTTGCCCAATTTCTGGCCCAGTTCCTCAATATTGGTTTGTATGTCACCGGCTTTATAGGGAACTTTAAATCCACTTCCAAAATCAATGAACTCCAGGTTCTCAAAGTGTTTGGCCGTCTCGAAGAGGATCTCCGAGGCATAGAGGAAGACCTCGATGTCGAGGATATCACTTCCCGTATGCATATGGATGCCGTTGATGTTCATTTTGGTCAGTTCGACGATCCTCAGCAGGTGGGGGATCTGGTGGATGCTGATCCCGAATTTGGAATCGATGTGGCCTACGGAGATCTTGGTATTTCCACCGGCCATGACATGGGGGTTGATCCTGATGCAGACAGGCACATGGGGATGCCGGGTCCCAAATTGTTCCAGGATGGAGAGGTTGTCTATGTTGATCCTCACCCCCAGACGGGTCGCCTCTTCGATCTCTTCCAGGGAAACGCCATTTGGGGTGTAGATGATATCCTCGGGAGAAAATCCCGCCAGGAGACCCAACCTGACCTCTTGTATGGATACTGTGTCGAGTCCGCTTCCCAAACTGTTCATCAGGCGTAAAATACTGAGGTTCGAAAGGGCCTTAGCCGCATAGTTCAATTTTAAGCGAGGGACACTGCTAAAGGCCTTGGTAAGCCTTTTGAACTGGGAGGTGATCTTTTCCGTGTCGTACACATAGACCGGGGCCCCAAATTCGTCCACTATCTTTAAAAGGTCTGCATGCTTCATGATGAATTCTTTACGGCAAAACTAAGGCAGTTGCTGAGTCCTCCCAAAATAAAAACGTATAAATAGAAAAATACAACAAATAGTTATAAATACAACAATATTCAAATGCTTATCCATTTGTCCCTGAAAGTCCGACTTCGTATTTTTACTAAAATTCAGACGTGAAATTACCATTCTTTCCCTTACAGACCGTTTTTTTTCCCGGGGAAACCGTTCCCCTGCACATCTTTGAGGAACGCTACAAGGAACTCATCCACGATTGTCGCAAGGAGGCCGTGACCTTTGGTATACCCGTTTATATTCACGACCGGATCACCTACGGTACAGAGGTGCAACTGGTGGAGGTGGTGACCACCTATGAGAACGGCTCCATGGATGTGGTCTGTGTAGCCCGGCAGGTTTTCCAGGTCATGACCTTTGAAAATGAAATGGAAGGAAAACTCTACGCGGGCGGAGTGGTGAAATTCCTCGAGAATATCAATGACGGGGATCTCGAGACCAAGAAGGTGGTCCTCGACGGAATTCAGGAGCTCTACGATCTTATGGGTGTTCCCTTCGACCGTATTCCACCCGAGAAATTCAATCCCTTTATGCTCGCCCACAAAATGGGCCTGTCCTTTGAACAGGAACACGAACTGCTGCAGCTCATGAGGGAAAGTGAGCGCCTGGCCTATATCAAAAAGCACCTGGATCATACCATCAAGGTCCTGAAACAGGTAGACCGGACTAAGGCCCTGATCGAAATGAACGGGCATTTCAGGAATTTCGACCCTCTCGATTTCAAGGATTTTAAAGTGTGAGAAGCTTCTTTTATAAATAGGGTAACTCCGCTTTCTTTCCTATTTTTGCACACAACTAACGTAATATAACCTTATGAATCTTCACGAATATCAGGGAAAGGAAATATTAGCCAGTTTTGGCGTTCGTATCCAAAGGGGCATTGTGGCCCACAATGCAAAGGAGGCCGTAGATGCGGCCAAACAGCTCAACCAGGAAACCGGGACCTCATGGTATGTAATCAAGGCCCAGGTCCATGCGGGAGGCCGCGGTAAAGGTGGGGGTGTAAAGTTGGCCAAGAACCTAAATGAGGTGGAGGAGATCGCCGGCAAGATCATAGGGATGAACCTGGTTACTCCCCAGACCTCTGCCCAGGGAAAGAAAGTCCACCAGGTATTGGTCGCTGAGGATGTGTATTACCCGGGTCCGAGCGAGACCAGTGAATTCTATGTGTCCGTACTCCTGAACCGGGCCAAAGGACGCAATATGATCATGTATTCCACAGAAGGTGGGATGGATATAGAAGAGGTGGCGGATAAAACCCCTCACCTGATCTTCACGGAAGAAATTGACCCGGCTACCGGTCTGCTTCCTTTCCAGGCACGGAAGATCGCTTTTAACCTGGGACTGTCCGGGACCGCCTTCAAGGAGATGACCAAGTTTATTTCTTCCCTGTACAAAGCTTATGAACAGAGCGATGCCAGCTTGTTTGAGATCAACCCGGTTCTCAAGACTTCGGACGATAAGATCCTGGCTGTGGACGCCAAGGTGACCATTGACGATAATGCCCTGTTCAGGAGGAAACAGTACGCAGAGATGCGCGATCTCAGGGAGGAGAACCCCATAGAAGTGGAGGCAAGGGCCGTTGGCCTGAACTATGTCGATCTCGATGGTAACGTAGGGTGTATGGTCAATGGGGCCGGGCTTGCCATGGCTACTATGGACCTGATCAAAATGGCGGGTGGAGAGCCAGCCAACTTCCTGGACGTGGGAGGTACTGCTGACGCCAAAAGGGTAGAGGAAGCTTTCAGGATCATCCTGAAAGATCCTGCAGTAAAAGCCATCCTTATCAATATTTTCGGGGGTATCGTTCGGTGCGACCGGGTTGCCCAGGGAGTGGTAGATGCCTATAAGAACATGGGTGATGCGATCAAGGTGCCCATCATCGTCAGGCTGCAGGGTACCAATGCCGAACTCGCAAAAGAGATCATTGACAATTCCGGCCTCGCGGTACATTCAGCCGTTCAGTTCCAGGAGGCCGCAGATAAGGTAAAAGAGGTGCTGTCTTAATCCTCAGGAAACAGTATAACAAAGGGGAGATGTTAAATCAACATCTCCCTTTTTTTGTCCCTGATTCAGAACAGCTTCCTTTCCTTTTTATGACCACCTGATGGAATGGAGACCTCCAAACCCATACCGCATTTAGGGGCTTAAATAATTGTTAATACTGAAAATGATTGTAACATCCCCAAATTGGAGTCGTCTTTTATAACAAATCATCAATCTAATTATTAATCAAAAACAAACGAGTCATGAGAAAATTATCTTTAGTATTCGCCTCAGCCCTGCTTCTGGCAGGAGGGAATCTCTTTGCAAATGATTCCAGGACCATCGACCCCAACAATGAACTCGCTGTTCAGATCGGGGACCTCCTAAAGGACAACAATTTCGTTCTGGACGAGGAAGACCTGACCGCCCAGGTCCTTTTTACCCTCAATGACAAAAAGGAGATCGTTGTCATTTCTGTAGAAACGGACGATGAAATCCTGGAGAAATTTGTGAAAAGCCGTCTGAATTACCAGCAGGTGCAAGTGGCATCGGGGAAGGAAGGTAAAATGTATACCGTACCCGTCAGAATTCAGGGATAATACCTGGGGTTATTCATCATAAGGTCCTAAGTTCGCTTAGGGCCTTTTTTATTTTTAGCGGTTGGTTTACCGGATAAGACACGCTTGTTTCCACCGGCTTCCTTCGGCTTGGGACGATCTAATTTCTCATCACTTTTGCCAGGGGCTTTGGGTTTGTCCCTGGGCCCCCTGAGGTGCAGCACCAGGCCGTTCAGAAAATTCCTCAGAACCTGGTCCCCGCATTCCCTGTATTTGGGATGCCCTTCCTTTCGGCAAAAGGCCCCGATCTCACTTTTTGAGATCCTGAAATCCACCAGGGCGAGGATGTCTACGATCTCATCATCCCTCAACTGCAGGGCCACCCTTAATTTCTTCAGGATATCGTTGTTTGTCATTCGATCCGCTTTTCAGGAAAGATAGGAATTCCTTTTAAGTTTTACCCGGTCAAAGCCGCCTGTCTGAGCTTTTTCCCCGGGCAGCGCATTCATGTTTCTACATTAGAAACTGACATAACGACATGCCTATGGAGAGAAAACACGACAAAAAGGCATGTATTTTCGGTTGGTATATCCTTTGTTCTATCAGGGTAAAAAAAGAAGTTTAATCTAAAAATTATAAGTCATGAGTATCATAACAAGAAACACCGGTATGTTCCCAACCTTGATGAACGAATTCTTCAAGCCCGACTGGTTCGGCGGAAGCGAGAATTATGTATCTACCCTTCCGGCCGTGAATATCAAGGAAGACGACATGGGCTTCCACCTGGAACTCGCCATCCCAGGAAGGAACAAAAATGATTTTAACGTCGAAGTAGACAACGACGTGCTTACCATTTCCATGGAGAGCAAGACTGAGGATGAAAAGAAAGAAGAGAATTACACACGAAGAGAATTCTCCTACTCTTCCTTCAGAAGGTCCTTTACCCTGCCGGAGACCGTAAACAGCGATAAGATCAAAGCATCTTATAAGGAAGGTATCCTGCACCTGGATCTTCCCAAGAAAGAAGAGGCTTTGCCAAAGCCAAAGAGGATGATCGAGATCGGCAAGTAAGGTTTAAAGAAATTATGCTTGACCCGTTTTGCGGGTTTTCATAATGGTTGGTTTGTTTGGTTAGTTGAGAGGTGCCCCGTTTTCGGGGTGCCTCTTATTTTAAAGGCTCGTTGAGGATGGCCAGGCAGGTCATGATCCCCTCCAGAAAATTCCCGAGACGGAGGTTTTCATTGGGAGCGTGGATGTTGTTGTCGGGGTTGGGGATACGGATGGAGACGGCCGGAAGATCCAGGGTCTTTATAAACGGGGCTATAGGCTGTGACCCCCCGGTGGTTCTCATATGGACCACCTTCTCCCCAAATACCCGAGAAAGGGCTTTGTTCAGATAGCGCCCCGTCTCTGAATCCATTGCTGTCCTGAAGGGCAGGGAACCCAGCCGGTATTCCAGGCTGGCCAGTTTGGGATACTCAGCTCTTTCCTCAGGGGTGGGCAGGTCATCGACCAGGTAGAGACCTTCCCTTTCCATATGGTCTCTCAAGAGTTGCATCATGCGCTCCCCCGGTGTTTCAGGAACCAGGCGCATGTCTATCTCGATGTCCACTACATCGGGGATGATCGTCCGCACTTCTTTACCCACCCAACCCGACTGCAGACCCCGGATGTTAAGGGAAGGGTACTGCAGGGATTCCTGATAGTTTTCCCCTACCGCATCCCGGCTGTGAATCCCGAGCCTGAGTCTCAGGCTGTCCTCATTTTCGGGCAGGGACCCCAGAGCTTTCTTGTCTTCCTCCGTCAGGGAGATCCCATCGTAAAATCCCTGAATCAGCACTTTTCCTCTTTCGTCCTTCATGCTGGAAATTAGCCGGGCGGCCTCGAATACCGGATTAGGCGCGTAATTCCCGTACTGTCCACTGTGCAGTGGCGCATAGGGTCCGAAGATCCTGATCCTCGCCGTGGCGATACCCCTTGCCCCGAAGCAGAGGGTGGGCCAGTTGGAGATATGGCGGGTGCCATCCATGATGAGCACCATATCGGCATCAAAGAGATTGCGGTTTTCGATAACGGCCTGGGGGAGGGAAGGGGAGCCCAGTTCTTCCTGGAAGTCCATCACGACCTTGATATTGAATTCAGGCTGATACCGGTGCTCGAAGAAGTATTGCACAGCCGTGATAAAAGCCATGGCCGGACCTTTGGAATCCGATGCAGACCGACCGAACAATCGCCATTCGGGGTCGGGAATACTTCTCCCATCCCAGTCCACTGTATTCCACATCCCGTCTCCTCCTTTTTCCTTGATCACCGGGATAAATGGATCATCCTGTTCCCATTCGGAGGCATCCACAGGCTGGCCGTCGATCTGCAGGTAGAACATTACGGTCTTCTTTTTTGGCGACACCAATTTTTCGGCAAAGAGTAAGGGAGCCGTAGCGGTTTCTATGACCCTTGTCCTGAATCCCATAGAGCTAAATGTTTCCTTGCACCAGTCGAGGTTTCGGGCAACATGTTCGGGATCACTCCCGATATTCGGGATCTTTAAAAAGGTCATTAATTCTCTTAATCCGGCGGGATATGCTTCTGTTGCTGCCGATTTGATCCTGCGCTCGCTGAGTTTCTGTCCCGTGAGGGTAGGGGCGGCAAGAAGGCAGTACAATAAGAGGTAGACTATGTGTTTCATTCCCTTCGATTTTGCTACTCCTGGCTTTGCAGCACTTTGATCTCATCCCTCAACTTCGCTGCCAGCATGAAGTCGAGTTCCTTGGCCGCCTTTTCCATGGCCTTGCGTTTGGAGCGGATCATTTTTTCCCTTTGATCAGCGGTGAGGTATTCCAGATCGGGTTCCGCCGCCTTGCGCTCCTCTTTGATGTAGTGATAGGTCGAGACCGAATTCTTTGCCAGGGCATTGTCCAGGCTTTTGTTCAATGAGGTTGGGGTGACGTTGTTCTCCAGGTTGTACTGCGTCTGTTTTTCACGCCTGTATCGGGTCTCGTCAATGGTCTTTTTCATGCTCTCCGTGATCTTGTCGGCATACATGATGGCCTTCCCGTTCAGGTGCCGCGCAGCGCGACCTACCGTTTGGGTAAGGGATCGGTTGCTGCGCAGAAAACCTTCCTTATCCGCATCCACAATGGCCACGAGGGATACCTCGGGCAGGTCGAGCCCTTCCCTCAGCAGGTTTACCCCTATGAGTACATCGAACAGCCCTTTCCTGAGATCCTGCATGATCTCCACCCGTTCCAGGGTGTCCACATCGCTGTGAATGTAGCGGCATCGAATATTGATCCGGGTGAGGTATTTTGCCAGTTCTTCGGCCATTCGCTTGGTGAGCGTGGTTACCAGGGTACGCTCATCTCTTTCGACCCGAACCTGTATCTCTTCTACCAGGTCGTCGATCTGGTTCTTGGTGGGACGCACCTCGATCTCAGGATCGAGAAGGCCGGTCGGCCTGATGACCTGTTCCACATACACCCCCTGGCTGTGCTGCAATTCATAGTCGGCCGGGGTGGCGCTGACAAAGATGGTCTGACCCTGCAGGGCTTCAAATTCCTCAAATTTCAGGGGACGGTTGTCCATGGCTGCCGGCAGTCGGAACCCGTAATCCACCAGGTTCTCCTTACGGGAACGGTCTCCCCCGTACATGGCGTGCACCTGGGGGATGGTCACATGGCTTTCGTCCACGATCATCAGGTAGTCCTCCGGGAAATAATCCAGCAGGCAGAAGGGCCTGGTTCCCGGTTCTCGACCGTCCAGATATCTGGAGTAATTCTCGATCCCCGAGCAATATCCGAGTTCCCTGATCATTTCCAGGTCGAAGTTAGTGCGTTCTTCCAGTCGCTTGGCTTCCAGTGGTTTTCCGATCTCCTTGAAGTATTCCACCTGCTTTACAAGGTCGTCCTGGATCTGGTGGATGGCATTCTGGAGGATGTCCGGGGAGGTGACGAACATATTCGCCGGGTAGATATTCAGTGTTTCGTAGACCTCGATCAGGGTGTTGTTATAGGGGTCGAAGGCCTCGATCTCTTCGATCTCGTCCCCGAAGAAATGGATCCTGAAGGCATGGTCCGCATAGCTTGGGAAGACGTCCACCACGTCCCCTTTCACCCTGAAATTCCCGTTCTTAAAATCTGCCGTGGTCCGGGAATAGAGGCTTTGAACCAATTGATGGAGGAATTTAGTCCTGGAGATCACCTGATCTTTCCTGATGGTAATGACGTTCTTCTGGAATTCCACGGGATTCCCGATACCGTACAGGCAGGATACCGACGCTACGACCAGCACATCCCGCCTTCCGGAAAGCAGGGAGGAAGTAGTGCTCAACCTCAGTTTTTCGATGTCTTCATTGATGGAAAGGTCTTTTTCGATGTAGAGTCCGCTCGAAGGGATATACGCTTCCGGTTGATAGTAATCGTAGTAGGAGACAAAGTATTCCACCGCATTGTTTGGGAAGAACATCTTGAATTCGGAATAGAGCTGAGCCGCAAGGGTCTTGTTGTGGGCCAGTACGAGGGTCGGACGTTGTACTTTTTCGATCACATTGGCCACGGTAAAGGTCTTCCCTGAGCCTGTTACTCCGAGCAGTGTCTGATATTGCTCCCCGTCCTCTATCCCAGCCACCAGTTGGGCGATCGCTTCGGGCTGGTCCCCGGTAGGTTGGAATTCGGATACTACCTTAAATTTCATGGCTTAAAATTACAAAAGTCGACGGGTTTACAACTTCCGTCCAGCCAGAAAATCAGGTGTCAGCGCTTTAGGGAGAAATGCCCCGTCATTTCCTGGTCGGTACTCGACCTGGCCCTGAACCAGTAATCCGATGCCGGCAGGTCCATCCCCTTAATAGTGCCGTCCCAGCCACGGGATGTCGGATCGATCCGGACCAGGAATTGTCCATAGCGATTGAAGATCTCTATACTCACCAGGGTGATATCACCGTTAAACTCCGGAGGGATGTACTGCCAGTAATCATTAATACCGTCTCCGTTGGGGGAAAAGAATTTCGGGAAGCCTTCCAGGGTGAGGTCCTGAACGATCTGTTCCTCTGCAATGCCGCAGCCATTCCGGTCTCTCACGTAAAGTGTATGGGTGCCATAGGGGATATTGGTAAAGACATTGCTGTCCTGGTAAGGTCCGCTGCTGCTATCAATGGCGTATTCGTAATCCCCGCTCCCGGATGCGTTGACCGCGATCCGTATCCCATTGGCCTGCTCTGTCACATCTACAGAGGTGATGACCGGGATCTCAGAACTCTCCACGGTAAATACTTTGGAGGTCGGGCATTCCAGGTTGCCACTTTGGGGGATGAGGGTGTAGGCTTCGTACCGGTATGAACCCGAACCAGCAAAAGAAACGGTTTGGGTATCCGAGATCAGGGTCTCATTCCCGTTGACGTCGATTCGGAACCAGCGGTAGCCGTCAGCCACATCTGGCGAGGTATAGACCAGGGGAAATTCACTGGCACAGGTCGAAATGGTATCCGGTATGTCGATCATGGGGTTCAGGGTGATCAGATCGCCCGTCATGGCATCGAAGAAAGGGCCACAGCCCTGCAGGGTAGTAAAAGATTCCTGCTCGCAGCCGATAGCTTCCCCGGCTTCGTTAAAAGGCACGATGGTGATGAAAAAAGTGCGATTGGCCTCCAGTTCAAGAATCCCTGTTTGTGTCACCGGAGGGAAGGCTACATTATCAAGAATTTCTGCTGTAAAGGGCGAATTGCCCACCGTGATCCTGTAGCCCGTCGCACCGGGAACAGGAGCCCATTCAAGGATGGGCGTAACCGGCACGTTGATTTCTCCATCCAGGGGAGAGATCAGGAAGGTACATCCGGGGAGGGCCGCTAACTCGCTGGTCGTAAAACTGAAATCTGTACAGGAGGTCGCATCCCCTAAGAGGTTATAGGCCGTCAGCCTGACATAAATGGGCGAATTGGGAGGGAATTCTGCCGGTGGATCATAACTGAGGGTATTTTGCAGATCTGTGGTAGGAAGGATTTCTCCTCCCCCGGGACTCGTACCTATGGTCAGCCGGTATCCGATGGCGCCGGGAACATATCCCCAGCTCAAGTTGGTGGCAGGGTTGACATCCGTCTGCCCGTTTGAGGGGACGTTCAACTGGGCACAGGCCGGTGCCTCAGTAATGGATGTTGTCGTAAAGGATTCACTTTCGCAAGGGATCTCAATATTCCCGTTCTGAAAATCGAACAGGGTGATGGTAACATGGATGGTGGTATTCTCCGGGAGGCCCACAGGCGGGTTGTAAGTAGTTGCACTGCCCACAAATTTCTCGTCGAGCAAGTCCGTACCTCCTGGGGTTGTTCCCAGGGAAATGATATACCCGGGGACATTAGGGACCTGGTTCCAGGAAATATCGGCATCCACAGGGACGTTGACGGCTCCGTCAAGCGGACTCGTAAGTACGGGAGAAGGGCAGATCTGACCTGCAGCTCCTAGCCCGGTGAAGAGGGTGAGCAGGCATGCCAGCACAAGTCCATGGCATGTAGTTTCCATTTTCCAGCCAGTGTTCCGAGCCATACGTGCAAACTTGACTTAATTACCAAGAGGAAAGGGTCCAAAATGTCACTTCTCCGGCTTGATTGAACCGGCTAAAGACAAGTATGGCGGGAGTAGCAATTTTTTTGGCGATTCCCCAAACATCACAATATACTACAAATCTCTCTTTTTCAGGATCACATAGGATAAAGAGATGAAAAGAAAGGTCCAGGCGAGGACGATGAGGATCTCGTATGTGTGTACATGGTAGTTGAGGGATACCTTTTCCCCGATCTGGTTGGCGACAGATTGTACGGCATTCAGCCGGCTAAAGGGCTCCTTGACGAGGTTGAACATTGCGTTCAGGGGGAAGAACCCCATAACAGCGTCCGTGGTCTCTGAGTCGAATAACTTCCAGCGGATCATCCCCCTGACAAAGCCTTCAAAAACCTGCCAGAGGATGAGGAAGCCAAGGGCGAAGGCCGACCTTTTTACCAGTACCCCGAGAAAGAGACAAAAAGAGAAGAAACCTACCAGCTTCACAAAATAGGCAAGGAGGAATTCCAGGTCCGAAAAGATGATCGACAATTCGTCATAGTCGGAATAGATCAACCCCAGGATCATGGAAACCGCAAACACAAAGACGGTGGAAATCAAAGCAAAGGAGATCACCGTCAGGAATTTCGAAAGCACAAATTCCTTTTTGGAGAGACCGTCGATCAGGTTTTGTTTGATGGTCTTATTGCTGTATTCATTAGACATCATGGAGACGATGACTATGGCCAGGAACAGCTTAAAGAAGGCGGTGACAAAGGTGTTGAAATGCCAGATGTAGGGAAAATTGAATATCCCCTGGTCTGCCAGGTGAAACTGGATAGGGCCTATATCGAATTTGATGGCAGCGACCAGGGCTATGGAGGTCAGCAAGACAAAATAGGAGATGATCAGGATCCGGCTAGAACGGTTGTTCCAAAGCTTTATAAATTCTATTTGCAGGAGTCGTTTCATAAGTGTGAACCGGAATTAATTGCTCTGGCTTTTGGTCAGGTTAAGGAATTGTTCTTCCAGGCTTTCCCTCCTCATTACCAGATGGGTAAGGACTATGCCTTTTTTAAACAAGTGCTCGTTGAGCTCCCCCGGATCCATTTTCTCACGCAGTACTGCGGTGACCAATCCCAGGCTTTCTTCGATCTTCCCAAATCGTTCATCACCACTCAGTATGTTGACCAGGGCGTCCGTATCCCGGCATTTGAGTTCGAGGTATCCTTGACTGGCCATCATATCTTCCACAGGACCCGAATAAAGCTTTTCCCCTTTCCTCAGGATCACCACGTGGGAGCACACTTTTTCCACTTCATCCAGGAGGTGGGAAGCCAGGAGGATGGTCGTGCCCTGGGAGGCGATCTTTTTGATGATCTGGCGGATCTGGTGGATTCCCTGTGGATCGAGCCCGTTGGTGGGCTCATCCAGGATCAGGATCTCAGGATCATTCAGCAGGGCGGAGGCAATCGCCAGGCGCTGTTTCATCCCCAGGGAATAGGTTCGGAATTTGCTGTCCTTTCTTTCCCATAACCCGACTAATTGAAGGGTTTCCTCAATCCTGTCTTCCGGAACCTCCTTGATCTTACAGACCAGTTTAAGATTCTGAAGGGCAGACATATAGGGGTAGAAATTAGGCCGTTCGATGATAGCACCCACCTTTTTAAGGGCATCATGCGTACTGGTCTGGCCATCAAACCACGTAAAGTTTCCGCTGGTGCGGTTCACTACGTTCAGGACGATCCCCAGGGTGGTGGACTTGCCGCTGCCGTTGGGCCCTAAAATGCCATATACATTCCCCTTTTCGATGGAAAAGGAAAGATCTTTAACGGCGGTAAGGTATCCGAATTTTTTAGTCAGGTTGGAGACCGTAAGAATCGTTTCCAAAAAGTACGCTATTTAGGCAGTTTATAGTAACTTGACGAGAAAATACGCGTTTTGTTACAAAATGATGGCAAATAGGTAAGAAGAGATGACCCAGCAAAAACTCATGTCCAAGAAGAAACCCTCGTTTCCTGTCAGCAAGAAACTGGAGACCTTTCTGGATCAGTACAACCGCAAGACGGAGATCCCCATCCTTTATGACGACCTCCTGAGATTCGCGGGCTCCGTGGTAGTCTATGACGACGAGGGAAACGACACCCTGTGGGTCAGGGTATACTACACGGATGCCGAACGCAACGAGATCGACCTCAACCTCAAAAAGGTCTATTCCATTTTACACTCAGACGGAACCGGCCGTATCTTCCAGTATTTGAATGTAGATGCAGTGGACTATTGCACCTTTGGGAATTCCAAGCCTTTTCGTATCAGGATCAGGAATATTCTGAACGATAACTTCATTTATTTCTACGTCAAGAAAGCTGATGCCTCCAGGATCTACGGTCTGGAGCTCGAGCATATGCTGTCGCCCTACAACCTCAATTACCTGGTGTACAAGGATACGCTGATCGAAGAGCACATCTCAGGGATCCCGGGCGACATCTTTATCAAAAAAATGCTGCCGAACTGCACAGATACACAGAAATCCCAGCTGGCCAAGGAGTTCGTCAAGTTCAACGAACGGTGCACGATCCAGCTGCTGGGCGATATGCGGTCTTATAACTATGTGATCATTCCCATCCACGATTTTGACCATGTGGTCTTTCGCATCCGGGCAATCGATTTTGACCAGCAGTGCTACGAAGGCAAGCTCAAGGTCTACCGACCACAGTTCTTCAAGGAAAATCAGAAGATGGTCGCCCTGGTACAATCGAGATTGCTCGATGATTCCGTGGAACAGTACAAGGTGGAAGAAAGGTCCATCATCGCCAAGCGGATCATCAGCGCCAACAAGCGGATCAAACGGCTGATCAATTCGGCTAAGGTTGACAAGATCTCCAGCCCGGAGAACGTGGAACAGCTGAAGATGGAGATCTTTGCCTTTACCAAGGATGTCAAATTCAAAAAATGCCGCAATATGGGACAGATCCTGAACCTCACCCTGGATTTTGTCCGCAGGAACTACGAGAATGTGAGCATGCGGCAGATCATCGATAAAAAGATCAAGGTCCGATAGATTCGGACGCCTTTAGCCGAATATCCCCGTCAGTTTTTAGTTTCCTTGTTAAAATAGACCAGGTAATAATACATCTGTTTTTCCTCGTCCCATCCCTTTTCCACAAAGCGTTCTGCCGATTCAGGATTGATGAAATCGAGCCGGATCTGCACGTTGGTATCCAGGTTGATGACGTTCTTGATCTTCTTCCTTGTATCTGATACCGCTTTGTTGGCAATGGGAAAGGAAGACACGTCCTCAATGCTGTATTTGGGTCCCCGCTCCACTTTGTAATGTTTGAATTCGGGGATAAGGTCGGGATTGTCCATGACCTCGTTGAGGAATCGCGTCTCCTCGAAGTCGTCATTCTTGGCGAAGTGGTTGACCGCCCTGTTCATAAAGAGGACTTCCTGTTGTTTATCCTCTGCCGGCAGAACCACATCTTTGGCAAAATTCTGGCAGAATTTGAGGTAGTTTTTGGTATAGAAATTTTCATCCGGCAATACCTCCACGCCCAAAAAATTCTCGAGCCAGTATTTGGTGTCATACCGATTGCTGTCTACGGACAGGACCTTATAACCCTCTTCCGGGAGGACGTTGAAGATCAGGCACCCTTTATCCAATTTGTTGAGGTTGATCCCCTGTTCCAGTTTCATCTTCAATAACCCGGGCTGTTCTTCAAACTGCAGGAATTCCTGCTTGATCTCGCTTTTGAAGATCCCCAGGGCTTCCACCTTTTCCTGG
>NZ_JBFGBM010000021.1:0-21822 GCF_041567615.1 Muriicola sp. | reverse complement strand
GTACTCGAGGCGGGACTTGAACCCGCACGGACTAATGTCCATTGGATTTTAAGTCCAACGTGTCTACCAATTCCACCACTCGAGCCTCTGCTTGCGCAGCGATCCTACCATTGGTAGAACGTGGATTTTATCTGAGCGAAAAACGGGATTCGAACCCGCGACCTCCACCTTGGCAAGGTGGCGCTCTACCAACTGAGCTATTTTCGCATGTTGACAGAATAACGCATCTCCGACAGATGCGGACGCAAATTTAATACAATTCTGTAAAATCCAAAGAACTTTAAAGGGAAAAAGAACAGGGATAAACCCGGAATATTATCAGGAAGTGGCTTTTTTGTTCTTGGTGAGCAACCGCTTGATCTCATTGAGTTTCATCAGGGCTTCCACCGGCGTGAGCGTATTGATATCGAGGGTAAGGATCTCTTCCTTGATCTCCTCCAACAAGGGGTCATCCAGGTGGAAGAAACTCAACTGCATCTCCGAAGCGGCGGCCTGCAGTTTTCCGGTAAGTTCTTCACTGGAATGACTTTGCTCCAGTTTTTTCATCACCTTGTTCGCCCTGTGTACCACCTGATGTGGCATCCCTGCCATCTTCGCCACATGGATCCCAAAACTATGGGCGCTGCCTCCTGGGCTCAGTTTTCTAAGGAAAAGGACCTTGTCCTTCAACTCCTTTACGCTGACATTGTAGTTTTTGATGCGTTCAAAAGTAGCGGCCATCTCGTTGAGCTCGTGATAATGCGTTGCGAAAAGGGTCTTGGCCCTCGTGGGGTGCTCGTGCAGGTATTCCGCTATGGCCCAGGCGATCGAGATCCCGTCATAAGTGCTCGTCCCCCGCCCGATCTCATCGAGCAACAGCAAACTGCGCTCCGAAAGGTTATTCAATATGGAGGCCGTTTCGTTCATCTCCACCATAAAGGTGGATTCCCCGAGGGAGATGTTGTCGCTGGCTCCTACACGGGTAAAGATCTTATCGACCATCCCTATATTCGCCTCCTCAGCGGGGACGTAGCTGCCGATCTGGGCCAGCAAGACGATCAGGGCCGTCTGCCTCAGAATGGCTGATTTTCCACTCATATTGGGCCCTGTGATCATAATGATCTGTTGGTTCTCCCGGTCAAGGACCACGTCATTGGGTATATAGGCCTCTCCGGGGGGGAGTTGTTTTTCAATGACCGGGTGCCTGCCCTGTGTGATGTGGAGGGCCGTAGAATCATTCATGACAGGAGCCACATACCGGTTCTCACGAGCCAGTTCGGCAAAGCCACATAGGCAATCCAGGGTGGCGATCCCTTTGGCCGTCTCCTGTATGGGGTTGATATAGGCATGCATCCAAAGGACCAGCTGGGAGAAGAGCTGTTGTTCCAGCTCAAGAATGCGCTCCTCCGCCCCAAGGATCTTTGCCTCGTATTCCTTCAATTCTTCCGTGATATAGCGCTCTGCACTGACCAGGGTCTGTTTCCTGATCCAGTCTTCGGGAACTTTATCTTTATGGGTGTTCCTCACTTCAATATAATACCCGAAAACATTGTTTGAGGCGATCTTTAGGCTGGAGATCCCGGTGCGCTCCGTCTCCCGGGCCAGCATCTGATCCAGATAGTCCTTCCCTGAGGTGGCCAGACCTCTGAGCTCGTCCAGTTCTGCCGAGAAGCCCTGGGCTATAGTGCTGCCTTTCCCCACTTGTACCGGGGCCTCTTCATTGAGCACTTCTTTGATCCGATTCCTGAGTTCTTCACAGGTGTCTAGCCCCTGCCCGAGTAGATCCACTGCCTCGTTACCTGTTGCGGTGATCAGTTGCTTTACCGGAACCACAGCTTCAAGGGAGTTTTTGAGCTGTACCGCCTCTCTGGGGTTGATCCTACCCGTGGCGATCTTGGCGACCAGTCTTTCCAGGTCTCCCATTTTTCCAATTCCCGCCTGAAGTTTCCGAAGTGCCCCTTCCTCATTAAGGAAATGTCCGATGGCCCTGTGCCTGGCACGTATCTTCTCCAGGTCCTTCAATGGGAAGGCCAGCCACCGCTTTAAAAGCCGTCCTCCCATGGGAGATTTGGTCTTGTCTATCACATCGAGAAGAGTAACCGCTTCCGGATGGGGGGAGTGGTAGAGTTCCAGGTTACGGATCGTAAAGCGATCCATCCAGACATGGTCTTTACTCACTATACGCACCAGTTTATTGATGTGCTGCAGCCTCTTATGCTCGGTCTCCGAAAGGTAGTGCAGGGCCGCTCCGGAGGCAATGATGCCCAATGTGAGGCCGGCAATCCCAAATCCTTTCAGGGAGGATGTCTTGAAATGTTTGCAAAGGGATTCTGTGGCATAATCCTCCTGGAAGATCCAGTCTTCCATTAAAAAAGTATGATAGGCAGAGCCGAAACTCTCCGAAAAATCGGTCTTGTGCTTTTTGGAGATCAGGATCTCACTGGGATTAAAATGCTGCAACAAGGTATCCACTTCCTCTGCATTGCCTTCCGAGGTCAGGAATTCCCCTGTGGAGATATCCAGCATGGTGATTCCGTAACCCGAAGCACCAAAATGCAGGGCACAAAGGAAGTTATTGCTTTTCGAAGACAGGATGTCATCGTTCAGGGCTACCCCCGGGGTAACCAGTTCGGTAACCCCCCTTTTTACAATGGTCTTGGTCTGTTTCGGATCTTCGAGCTGGTCACATATGGCCACCCGCTGCCCGGCTTTCACCAGTTTGGGTAGATAGGTATTCAGGGAATGATGAGGAAAACCGGCGAGTTCAGTGCGATCACCCCCGTTGTTTCGCTGTGTCAGGATAATGCCTAGGATTCGTGACGCTTTCACCGCATCTTCCCCAAAGGTCTCGTAGAAATCACCCACCCGGAATAGCAACAGCGCATCAGGATACTTGGTCTTGATGGTGTTGTATTGCTTCATCAGGGGGGTCACCTTCCCGGTTTTTTTCATTTCCTTTCTTTTTGAACAAAGGCTGAGGCCTATCTTTGCACCCGTAAGACGAAAGTACCGATTTGCCCCTGGAATGTAAATAGTTGTTGATATTTTGGGATAACTTGAACCCTCTTTCGAACTCACGGAAATCTCATGAGAAAACTGCTGAACAAGGAACTCGACCGACTGGATGTAAAGGCCTTTAAGGAGGCCGATAAGACGCCCATAGTCCTTGTCCTGGACAATATCCGAAGCCTACACAATATAGGCTCCGTATTCCGTACGGCAGATGCTTTTTTGGTCAAAAAGATCTACCTCTGCGGGATCACGGCCACCCCTCCCCACAAGGATATCCGGAAAACAGCCCTGGGGGCCACCGAAAGTGTCAGCTGGGAATACCGAAAAGATTGCCTGGCCCTGGTCAGGGAACTGAGGGAAAGCCATCACTGCCTGGCCGTGGAACAGGCTGAAGGTGCTCTTCCCCTGAACGAATTTAAGCCCTCAATCGATAAACCCTATGCCCTAGTCTTTGGCAATGAAGTGAAAGGGGTGTCCCAGGATGTGGTCAACGCCTGCCACAGCGTACTGGAGATCCCCCAGGAGGGAACCAAACACTCCCTGAACATTGCGGTAAGTGCCGGGGTAGTGGTATGGGATTTCTGGTGTAAACTCAGAGAAAAGAGGGATAAAAGCTAGGGGTCTTTCTATTTTTTTTGTACGACCTGTGAGGCTGCCGTAAAGTCAAGGATGCGGTCCAGGACGTGTTCGTAATCCCTGGGACTCTGCACAAAGTCGAGCTGGCTCACATCCAGGATCAGCGTCTTTTGCTCGGGATAACTCTTGATGAAGTCGAAGTACCCCTTGTTGATCCGCTCCAGGTAGTCGGCCTCGATCTGCTGCTCATAGGTGCGCCCCCTCTTCCTGATGTTTTCCAGCAAACGATCCGTGGTCTGGTAGAGGTAGACGTAGAGGTTGGGTTTTCGCACTTCCCTGTACATGAGGTCAAACACTTTCCGGTACAGTCTGTACTCATCGGGCTGGAGGGTGATCTTGGCGAAGATCAGGCTTTTATATACGTCGTAATCGCTCACCATGAATTTCTTGAACAGGTCGAACTGAGAGGTGTCTTCCGTAAATTGCTGGTAGCGGTCGGCCATAAACGACATCTCAAGCGGGAAGGCGTATCGGGCCTGGTCTGCATAGAATTTGGGTAAAAAGGGGTTGTCCGCAAAGCGCTCCAGGACGAGTTTGGCCTTGTAGTCCTCTGAGATCCGCTGGGCCAGGGAGGTTTTCCCTGCACCGATATTACCCTCAATCGTGACAAAGTTTAAATCGGCGAATTTATCTTCCCAATGCGGGTGAAGTTTGATCCCGGTCTTGGTGAGGACCGAGTCGTCCCGGCACTCCTGCAGCAGGTTACGGGTATCCTTGCCCAGGACGGGATGGTAGAACTGAGGCGCAATGTCGGCCAGGGGTTTTAGGACAAACCTCCTCAGGGGGATTCCCGGATGGGGTATTTTCAGTTGTTCACCGTCCATGACCAGGGTATCGTAATAGAGGATGTCGATATCGAGGGTGCGTGACCTGTACCCGCCTTCTGATGATCGTTCCCTTCCCAGGGATTTTTCGATATGCAGGATGGTCTCAAGCAGTTTTTCCGGCGATAAAGAGGTCTCCAGTGCTGCACAGATGTTGAGGAAAGGAGCCGAATCAAATCCCCAGGAAGGGGATTCATAAACCGATGAGATCTTTCGCACAGGCCCTGCCATCTGTCCGAGCAGGAACAAAGCCTTCTGAAGGAAATAGACCCTGTTTCCCTCGTTGCTTCCCAGGGATAAATAGACCGTATGAGGAGGTGCCATAATTCTGGCAAATTAATGAAAAAGAAATGGATTTAAGGACCTCCATTCACTCGCTTTCCACCGATTGTTCACAGGCAGGGCGGGCCTCGTGACATAGCGGTTGCCTATTGGGGCATTTTGTGAAAATATGCATCCAGAAATCAGGGAGATAGGCACTTTCACTATCTTTGGCGGGACTAATAGTTCTAAATGAATTTTTTAAGAAACTTACTGGCAGCTATTCTGGGAACCCTGATCGCTTTTGGGATCATGTTCTTCATGTTCCTCATTTTTATCAGCCTGGCGAATGTGGAAGAAGGAGTCGTTGTAAAACGGAATTCCGTCCTCGATCTCCAGATCAAAGATCCCATCAATGATTATACAGGCAGTAACGAGAGCGATCCTTTCGCGGGACTTTTTCAGGAAGCTGTAGGGCTTGATGACATCCTTCATGCGATTGCGGTAGCCAAAGATGACGACAGGATCAAAGGAATCAGCGTCAGGAACCAGTTTGTGATGGCCGGATGGTCTCAGGTAAAGGCCATCAGGGATGCCCTCAGGGATTTCAAGGAGTCCGGTAAATTCGTGTATGCTTATGCCGACCTCTACATGCAAAAGGATTATTTCCTGGCCAGCGTGGCCGATAGCGTTTATCTGAATCCCGTGGGGAATCTGGATTTCAGGGGCCTTTCTGCTGAAGTGTTGTTCTTTAAGGAATTACAGGAAAAAACAGGAGTTAAGATGGAGGTGGTCAGGCATGGAAAGTACAAAAGTGCCGTGGAGCCTTTTCTCCAGGATGAAATGAGTGAGGAGAACCGCACTCAGATCCGTGAGTTGCTGGCATCCCTGTGGACGAGTATTGTGGATGATATTTCCTCAGACAGGGGACTAACCTCTGGTGATCTCAACGCGATAGCAGATTCCCTTGGGGGAAGAACACCCGCTCTGGCGCTTAGGAACCGACTTGTAGATGGGACCTTGTATACAGACGAGTACGAATCCCGGATCAAAACCGTCCTCGATATTTCAGAAGAAAAGGATATCGATTATGTAGAGCTGTCGGACTATTTGAAAGAGGCCCGAAAGAAGTCGGTCTACAAAGGAAGTGATCGGATTGCCGTGATCTATGCGCAGGGTGAAATCTTCTATGGGGAAGGGGGTCCGAACTTTATCGGACAGGGACTGATCAACAAAGCCCTGATCCGTGCCCGGGAGGACAAAAAGGTAAAAGCCGTCGTCCTCCGTGTAAATTCTCCCGGAGGGAGTGCTCTTACATCCGATATTATCTGGAGGGAAGTCGTGCTCACCAGGAAGGAAAAACCCGTAGTGGTTTCCATGGGAGATGTGGCCGCCTCAGGAGGGTATTATATTGCAGCAGGGGCGGACAAGATCCTTGCTGAGCCCACGACCATCACCGGTTCCATAGGGGTGTTCGGGACTATTCCCAACATATCGGAACTGGCTAAAAACCTAGGCATCAATGCGGAACAGGTAGAAACCAACAGAAATTCGACGGAATACTCCCTCTTTGAACCCATGAGCCCGGAATTCAGGGGAGTGGTCACGGAAAGTATAGAAAATACCTACCAGACCTTCCTCCAACGGGTGGCAGAGGGCCGGAAGATGTCCATGCAAAGGGCAGACAGCCTTGCCCAGGGGCGTGTGTGGAGCGGAACTGAGGCGCTGCAATTGGGCCTTGTGGATCAGCTCGGAGGGCTGGATGACGCCATTGCAGAAGCCGCCGCCCTGGCCGATATTTCATCCTTCAGCGTCCGTCGTTATCCCAGGTATAAATCCAATTTCGAGATGTTGATGGAGGACCTCTCCGGCGCCAGCGAAAAGGCCAGGGAAAACCTTTTGAAGTCCGAACTGGGAGAAGAGGGATATCTTCTGTACAGGGAAGTCAGGAATGCTGTTCGTCAGAAAGGAGTACAGGCCAGGTTGCCTTTCAGCTTAACCATCCGATAGAAAATGACGGAAAAGGACAGGAGGGTTGCGTATAAGATCTATCTGTACCTGGGGGCGCTGTTCATCACCTCCCTGGTAGTCTCCAACCTTATCTTCCAGAAATTCTTTTACTGGAGGCCCTTTGGGGATATTTCGGTCTTTGGCGCATCCCTTTTCGAGATCTCTGTGGGGATCCTTCCCTATCCCATCACCTTCCTGATCACCGACCTGATCTCGGAGATATACGGAAAGAAGAAGGCTAACCAGATCGTGACCGCCGGGATCTTTGCCTCTTTCTTTTCCATGGGCATTATTTTACTGGCCGAATGGGCCCCTGCCATTCCCGAGTCGCCCATTGGAGATGAGACCTTCAGGAAGGTCTTTGCCCTTTCCCCAATTGCCGTACTCGCTTCCATGATCGCGTATCTGTGCGCCCAGTATGTCGATATCGCCATCTATCATTTCTGGAAACGGGTGACCAAAGGGAAATACCTGTGGATACGGAACAACTTCTCCACTTTCCTGTCCCAGTTCATAGATACCTTTACGGTGGTAGGCCTGTTATGCGTCTTCGGGGTACTGCCCTGGACCCTCTTTACAGGTCTTGTGATCAGCGGCTTTCTTTTTAAGGTTTTTATAGCACTGATCGACACCCCTTTTCTTTATTTTTTCGTATATATTCTCAGGAAGCGTTTTGGATTGAAGATGGGCGAGGAGATCGCTCTCGATATCTGATCCCGTTTCAGCTCTAAATCTCATTTCATGAAGAAAAAAGTTGTAAAAATTACAGCAGCTGTCCTGCTGGTCCTGATAGGGGCGATCATCGCCCTGCCCTTTATTCTTGAAGGCAGGTTTGGTCAGCTCCTCAAAAACAAAATCAACAACAATATTACAGGCACCTTCGATTTTTCGGATGCAAAACTCAGTCTGATCCGCAATTTTCCCAATGCAAATCTTCGAATAACGGATGCCGTTTTGACCACTGCAGCGCCTTTTGAGGGAGATACGCTCTTCAGTGCTTCTGAGATAGAGCTGTCCCTCTCGGTATTTGAGTTGTTCAAGGAGGCATCAGAACCCATCAAACTCCAGAAACTGAGCCTCGACAGGGCTTTTATCAACATTGTATACGACGAGGAGGAAAGGCCTAATTACGAGATCGCCAAAAAGACGAATTCTCAGTCGGAGGAAACATCAGGGGATAGCGGATTTACACTCGACCTGCAGGAATACGGGTTCAGCGATTCCCGCGTTGTTTACAACGACAAGGCCGGGGGCATCTACCTCGACGTCTCCGGGATACAACACAGGGGTACCGGAGACCTCTCACTTAAAGAATCCCAGTTGGATACCCATTCTGAAGGGTACGTGAGCCTGAGTATGGATGGGACCGAATACCTCAACAAACACAGGGTTTCCCTCGATGCCCTCCTGGGGATCGACCTGCAGACCAATACCTACACCTTCCTGGAAAACACAGGGCAGATCAACCAGTTGCCCCTTGTGTTCAAAGGTTTTGTGAGGGTAGAGGAAGAATACAACGAAGTAGACATCACTTTTGAGACCCCGTCCTCTGACTTCCGGAACTTCCTGGCCTTGTTCCCTGAGAAATACTCCAAAAACATCGCAGAGGTATCTACCACGGGGGAATTTGTTGTAATGGGTGAGTTCAAAGGCAAGATCGATGATGAGCATATCCCTGCTTTTCGCATCGACATACGTTCCGATAGGGCTTCCTTCAAATACCCTGACCTGCCCAAATCAGTTGACAATATAATGATCTCTGCATTGGTCATCAATGAAACAGGCCTGACGGAAGACACCTATGTGAAGGTAGACAAGGCTTCGTTCAACATAGATCAGGACCGTTTTGCCATGGAAGCCGAAATAAGGGATCTGACCGGAAATACCCGTGTCAGTGCACATGTTGACGCTAACATGAATCTGGCCAACCTCTCAAAGGCATATCCCTATGCCGCAGAACAAAACCTGAAAGGCCTTTTGAAGGCTGATGTGAACACGGCTTTTGACATGGCTACCCTGGAGAAAAAACAATATGCCAAAACCAGGACCTCAGGAAGGCTGAGCCTGGAGGGATTTGAATACAACAGCGAAGAACTTACCGCCCCGGCCCGTTTCCAATTGATCTCTATCGATTTTAAACCTGAGAGGATCACTCTGAACCGAATGCAGGGAAATGTGGGCAAGACGGATTTTGATATTACCGGTACCCTCAACAACCTGCTGGGGTTTATGTTTAACAAGGAAGATGTGGAAGGCAATTTCAACCTCAATTCAAATACCTTTTCCCTCAACGATTTTATGGTAGAGGAGCCCGAAGGACGAAAAGGAGGAGGTGGGGAAGCCGGGCAGGCAGCTGTAAAGATCCCGTCCTTTCTCAACTGTTCTATCAATGCAAGGGCCCAGACCGTCCTATATGATAACCTGGTCCTCAGGGATGTTCAGGGTACGATTAGGATCAAGGATGAGACCGCCACCCTGAACAATTTCTCTTCTTCTATTTTCAATGGTAAACTAACCCTGGACGGCACGGTTTCCACCAAGGGAGAAACGCCCATCTTCGACATGAAACTAGGGGCGGAGCAATTTCAGCTTTCGGAGGCCTTTGCCAACCTGGACCTTTTGAAGACCCTTGCACCCGTTGCGGCAGCCCTGCAGGGAAAACTGAATTCCAGGATTTCTCTCTCCGGAAACCTCAGTCCGGAATTTACTCCTAAACTCCAGAGTATCACGGGCAACGTACTGGCGGAGATTCTGGAGACAAGGATCAATACGGAGAAATCCAATGTGCTCAATGCCATGGCTTCCCAGCTCCAGTTCTTTGAACCCGCAAAACTCAATTTGAGCGGTCTGAAAACTGCCCTGTCTTTCAAGGAGGGGGTGGTAACGGTGAGACCGATGACTTTTACATACCAGGACATTTCTATTACCGTAGATGGAAGCCACACTTTTGACAACCAGCTCAATTACCGAGCCCGTCTCGATGTGCCTGCACGTTATCTGGGTGCTGAGGTGAACAACCTGATCGCCAGGATCAATGACAACAGCCTTCAGAACCTGACAATCCCTGTTGGGGTAACCGTAGGGGGTGTCTATAACAATCCCCAGGTAAAAACCGACCTGACTTCAGGAGTCAGGGATCTGACAGCCAGCCTGGTAGAGATTCAGAAACAGAAACTCGTCAACCAGGGAAAAGCCAAGGCATCTGACCTTTTGGAAGGCCTCCTGGCCGGGAAAAAAACCGACAGTACAAAAACGAAAACTTCTCCGACCGATGAGGTAAAGAAGACTTTAGGGAACATCCTGACTTCGGGTACAGTGAAAAACGATTCCGTTAAGCGGGATACTACTGCTGGCGGGAAAGCAAACCAGGCAGTAAAGGATGCCGCAAAATCAGTTTTAGGAGGTCTGCTTAAGAAAAAGAAAAAGGATTCTACTACCGTGAAGAAAGATTCCGTCAACTAAGGCTCAGGGAGACATAATAACCTTCGCTTCCCCTGACATTAAAGACGGTATTGTCCTCAAAGAGGAGATACTGGCCTTTTATTCCGGTGAGTTCTCCTTTGTACTCCGGGGTCTTTTCCAGATTGAGGCTTTTTACTTTTTTAGGGTAATGCAGGACAGGAAACCTGAGTTCGGTCTCCTTATTGTTCTCGATATAATAAGGCGCTGCCTCTTCTGGGATATAGGGGCGTAACTTATCGCGCCAGCCCACCAGGTCTTCATCGTCCACATCATTGGTCAGCATCTTGCGCCAGTTGGTCTTGTCTGCGATATGATCTTTTAGAGCAACCTCCGTGATCCCGGCCAGGTATCGGTTGGGTACTTCCACAATCTCTATGGCCTCATGGGCCCCCTGGTCTATCCATCGTGTGGGCACCTGTGATTTGCGGGTGACCCCGACCTTGATATTGCTCGAATTGGCCAGGTAAACAATATGGGGCTGCAACTGCATCTTTTTTTCGTATTCCAGGTCCCTGTCTTCCTTCCCGAGATGGGCGGTACTGAGCTCCGGGTGCATGATCCAGTCGCCCGCAGCGGGGATCTCAAAAAAGCAGGTCCTGCAGAATCCCTGCCTGAAGATCGGCCTTTCCAGGCCACAATTCAGACACTGGTATTTGAGAAAGGAGATCTGAAGCTGTTTGCCCAGTACCTGGTTCACATTCAGAAAATCAGTTTCGAACAACAGGTAGTATTGGATGGGGTCCCCGATCTCGGTTTTCATTTTGCGTAAAACTCCTTCGAACTGCATAGACTTGTTTTTATAGAAATTCCACTAAAAATTCCTACCTTTTCACACCTTATAAATCTGGCCAAAGATACCTAAAAATGCCCATTCCACTCTTTAATTCTATAGCCTCCTGGCTGCTGAAAAAGCGGTTTCACCAGATAGAGCTCTTTCTGAAATACCCTGCTGAGGTACAACAGGAAGTACTTGAGCAGTTGCTGGAGATAGCCGAGGATACTGAGATTGGCAGGCGATATGAGTACACTTCCATTGAGAATTACGAGGAGTTTAGGGCGAGGGTGCCCATCAATGCCTATGAGGACGCCGAACCCCTGATCGAACGCAGCAGGAGGGGGGAGCAGAATATCTTCTGGCCCACCGCCATCAAATGGTTTGCCAAGAGTAGTGGAACTACGAATGCAAAGAGCAAATTCATCCCTGTGAGCACAGAGGCCCTGGAAGATTGCCACTACAAGTCGAGTAAGGACCTCCTCTGCCTATATCTGAACAACAATGAGGATTCCCAGCTTTTTACGGGGAAAAGCCTAAGACTTGGTGGGAGCAAGGAATTGTACGAGGACAACGGGACCTTCTTCGGGGACCTCTCGGCCATCCTGATCGACAATATGCCCTTCTGGGCGGAACTCAGCAGTACTCCCAGCAACAAGGTCTCCCTGATGAGCGAATGGGAATCCAAAATGAAGGCCATTATACAGGAAAGTATCCAGGAAAATGTGACCAGCTTAGCCGGGGTACCTTCCTGGATGCTGGTCTTGCTGAATAATGTCCTGGAAGAGACCGGGAAGGAGCATCTCTTTGAGATCTGGGAGAACCTGGAAGTGTATTTTCACGGAGGAGTGAGCTTTAAACCCTACAGGGAGCAGTACGACAAGCTTCTGCCGAGAAAGAATTTCAGGTATTACGAGATCTACAACGCCTCTGAAGGGTTTTTTGCCATTCAGGACAGGAACAATGCAGAAGACCTCCTCCTTATGCTCGATTACGGGATCTTTTATGAATTTATACCGATGGATCGGTATGGAACAGAGGAGCAGCAGGCCATCCCCCTGTGGGAAGTGGAAATCGGGAAGAATTACGCCATTATTATCACGACCAACGCCGGACTGTGGCGGTATAAAATAGGGGATACTGTGAGGTTCACTTCCACGGACCCATACCGAATACAGATCACAGGACGAACCAAACACCATATCAACGTTTTTGGGGAAGAGCTGATCATTGAAAATGCCGAAAAGGCCCTGGAGCAGATCTGCCGGGAAACCGGTTCACAGATCAAGGATTATACCGTGGCTCCCATCTTCATGTCCGGAAAGGAAAAGGGTGCCCATGAATGGATGATAGAATTCCGCAAGCCGCCTGAGAGGATGAGCGACTTTACAAGATCTCTGGACAAGGCCCTGAAAGCATTGAATTCAGATTATGAGGCTAAGCGTTACAACAACATGACCCTGAATATGCCTACCATCCATATCGCCAGGGAAAACCTCTTCTACGACTGGTTGAAATCCAAGGATAAGCTGGGAGGCCAGCACAAGATCCCCAGATTATCCAATGACAGAGCCTACCTGGACGAACTGCTGCAGATGAATAGGTAGAAGATTACCTCTTTCAACCCCCGTTTTAACATACCTTATCGATAAAATACACCCGATCGTCAAAAAAATAGGCCTGCATCTCGGAATTATAACCAAATTGAAGCACCGTACTTAACCTGAACTTTAGAATCATGGCTGAAAAACTAGTTATCCTGTCCGATATGTGGGGGTCAAAGAAAGGTCTTTGGATCACATCTTACCTCGGTTACCTCCAACAATACTTTGACATTCAGTTCCACGACACCCAGCAACTCGCCGATGTGGATCTCGTAAGACTCAGCACAGAGGAACTTTACAAAGCCTTTAATGAAGGAGGGAAGGATATCGCCGTGAAGCAACTGCTTAAAAAGGAGAAAAAACCGGCTCATTATCTCACGTTTTGTGCGGGGAGTACGGTGACGTGGCTGGCAGCACAGAAAGGATTGCCCATTAAATCACTCTATGCCATTTCGCCTATAGACCTTCCCCTGGACGGTTCCGCACCTGCCTGCCCTGTACGTTTGCTGTACGGGGAGAATGACAAGGACCTTCCATCACAGGACTGGGCGAAAGACAAAGGGGTTTCCCTGGAGATCATGCCCCAGTTCGGACATGAGTTGTATTCTGATGAGAAGATCATACAGAAGGTCTGCCTGTCCCTCCTGGAAGCTGTGATCCACAAAAAATTCCAGCTCTAAGAGACCGCTTTTAACTTCTTGATGGTCTCGTAGGAAAGTTTTTCTTCGGCATAAGGCTTGGTTACCTTGAATTCCGTGTCATCGCTGCTCGGAAGTTCAAACATCGCATCTGTGAACACCGCCTCACACAGTGATCTGAGTCCACGGGCTCCCAGTTTGTACTCAATCGCCTTATCTACAATGTAGTCAAGGGCCTGCTCGGTAATCTGGAAGGTGATGCCATCCATGGCAAACAGTTTTTCATACTGCTTGATGATAGCATTCTTGGGTTCCGTGAGAATAGCCCTGAGTGTTTTCTTGTCTAGGGGGTTCATATGAGTGAGAACGGGTAGTCTGCCGATGATCTCGGGGATCAACCCAAATTCCTTCAGGTCTTTGGGAATGATGTACTGCAGGACGTTGTCCTGATCTATGTTCTCCTCTTTTCGTGAAGCACTGTAACCGATGGCCTGCATATTCAGCCTTTTGGTGATAATGCGTTCGATTCCGTCAAAGGCACCTCCGGCTACAAAAAGGATATTTTCTGTATTGACCTCAATGAATTTCTGGTCGGGGTGTTTTCTGCCGCCTTTTGGGGGTACGTTCACCATGGTACCTTCCAGGAGTTTCAGCAAGCCTTGCTGTACGCCTTCCCCGGAAACATCTCTGGTGATGGAGGGATTATCGCTCTTGCGGGCAATCTTGTCTATCTCATCGATAAATACGATACCCCTCTCGGCTTTCTCCAGGTTGTAATCTGCAGCCTGCAGTAATCTGGTCAGGATACTTTCCACGTCTTCCCCCACATATCCCGCCTCGGTGAGTACGGTAGCATCTACTATGGCTAGGGGAACATTCAGCATCTTGGCAATGGTACGGGCCATCAGAGTCTTTCCCGTTCCGGTCTGTCCCACCATGATAATATTGCTCTTCTGGATCTCAATCTCATCTTCCTTGGAGCTGGGCTGCAATAGCCTTTTGTAGTGGTTATAAACCGCTACTGACAATACTTTTTTGGTGCGTTCCTGCCCGATGATGAACGTATCGAGGAAATTTTTGATCTCCATCGGTTTTTTCAGGGTGAGCTCGGAGGAGAGGTCGTCCGTTCTGGATTGTTTGGATTCCTCTGCTACGATCCCATGAGCCTGTTCGATACATCGATCACAGATATGGGCATCCAGACCCGCTATCAGCAGGTTGGTTTCGGGTTTTTTCCGACCACAAAAAGAACATTCTAAGTTTTCCTTCGCCATTTTTCTCTGTACTATCTATCGGCTATTATAACGAAATATTTTGGCTTTTGGTTTACTTTCCGGTCCGGCGGTTGTATTTCGCGGACTAATAACACCTGCTGTTTTAATCCTTGTCTCTTTCCAGGATCTCGTCAATCATACCGTATGACAACGCTTCTTCGGCCTTCATCCAGTAGTCCCGGTCGCTGTCTTCATAAACCTTTTCAAATGGCTGCCCGGAGTGCTGGGAGATGATATGGTAGAGTTCGTCCTTGATCTTCAGCACCTCGTTGGCGGCGATCTCAATATCACTGGCCTGACCCTGTGCGCCTGACATAGGCTGGTGGATCATCACCCTCGAATGTTTGAGTCCGCTTCTCTTGCCTTTTTCCCCTGCACAGAGCAAAACGGCTGACATGGAAGCTGCCATTCCCGTACAAATGGTGGCCACGTCCGGTTTGATGAACTGCATGGTGTCATAGATCCCAAAGCCCGCATAGACGCTCCCCCCGGGGGAGTTGATGTAGATCTGTATGTCCTTGGAGGAGTCCGCGCTGGCCAGGAAGAGGAGCTGCGCCTGCACGATGTTTGCGACCTGGTCGCTGATCCCCGTACCCAGGAAGATGATCCTGTCCATCATCAGCCTGGAGAACACGTCCATCGCAATGGCGTTGAGCTGTCGTTCCTCGATAATATTGGGGGTCATATTCACAGGATACATGCTGCGCAGGATGTCATCGTAGTACAAACTGCTGATTCCCTGGTCTTTTATCGCGAAATTCTTGAATTCTTGTCCGTAGTTCATAGTTGGAAAATGGGATTAAAAAAATTGAGCCGAACTGTACACATTCGGCTCTGTAAAGATACTTAATTTTCATGAAAATCGATGACATGACAACGTCGGCCATCAATTTTACCACAACCTTAATACCCTGTCGGGCCCGGCCTTCCCCACTATTTTATCGGGGGTTAAAAATTTAACCGTAGACTTCTTTTACAAAGTTCTCGTAGGTGACCTCCTTTACTTTGAGGTTGGCCTTCTCCTTGTAGAGGGCCAGCAATTTCTGGCTCATGAGCTGCTCAGAAAGGCGTTTTACCTCTTCCTGGTTGCTCATCACTCTTCCGGCAATGGCATCGAGCTCTTCCTCTGCAGGATTCATCTGGCCATACTGAGCCATCTGGGATTTGATAAAGCCTTTGGTGAATTCCTTCAATTCATCGTAGGTGAGTTCAATGTTGTGATCCTTGATGATCTTACCTTCGATCAGCTGGTACCTTAACCCCTTTTCGGACTTTTCGTATTCATCATTCGCTTCTTCCGGAGACAAGGGTTTTTCACCAGTCATCTGAATCCATTTTTTCAGGAATTCGGTGGGCAGTTCGAATTTGGTGGTTTCGATCAGTCGTTCCGTAACATCGTTCAGCAATTTCTGATCCGATTGCTGTTCAAATTGTTTCTCGGCATCTGTCTTCAAACGTTCCTTTAACGCCTTCTCGGAGGTCACCTTGTCCTTTCCGAAGAGTTTGTCAAAGAGTTCCTGGTTGAGTTCTGCGGGCTGGCGCTCGTTGATCTCCTCGATGGTGAAATTCACTTCAATGTCGAGTTTATCAGCCTTATCCCTGTTGATCCCAAGTGCACCTGAGAGCAGGTAATCTTCTTTAAAGAGTCCTTTGGTCTTTAAGGTCACGGCCTCTCCTGCTTTTTTGCCAAGGAGGCTCTCCAGAGCCTTCTTGCTTTTGATCTTGTCGAGTTCGAGGGTCGACTTGTGGTCGATCTCCTCAGCCTCATTGAAGAAGGTTCCCGTAACCTCGTCCTTTTTACCCACATCTTTTTTGGAGACCAGTTTTCCGTATTGCTTCCTTATACGCTCTAACTGCTCGTCGATCATCTTTTTATCGGCGACGATCTTGTAATGCGTAACGGGCTTTTTGGTTTTTAAGGTCGCTTCGAATTCCGGTGCCAGGCCCAACTCAAATTCAAAGGAAAATTCCTCCCGGTCCCAGTCGAAACTATCCTGCTGCTTTGGCAGGGGATTGCCCAGTACGTCCAGTTTTTCTTCGTTGAGGTACTTGTTCAGGTTGTCCTGCAGTAATTTATTGACCTCGTCCACCAGGACAGCCCGGCCGTATTGCTTCTTGATCAGGCCCATGGGGACCTGACCTTTCCTGAATCCGGGGATGTTGGCCTGCCTTCGGTAATCCTTTAATATTTTTTCCACCTTGTCGTGGTAATCCTCTTTGCTGATGTTGACCTTGACAACGGCGTTGAGGTCATCGATCTGCTCCTTGCTAATGTTCATGGATAAATGTGATTTACGTCCCTAAAAGGGAGGCAAAAGTAGTACATTTTACACTGGGGAACAAGTTTTTAGAAACTTGTCTGACTTTGTAATCACTGGGTCCTTTCCGGTTCTTTCAGGGCAGAGAAAAACAGGGATTGCAGGAAAGATAACAACAGGCTGAAAAGCAAGGCCCACCAAAAATTTTCCACCGAGAAACCGGTCACCAGCCAATCGGCCAGGAGAATGATGACAGCGTTGATGATCAGCAGGAACAACCCGAAGGTCAGGATGGTCACCGGGAGGGTGAAAATGACCAGGATGGGTTTGACGATAAAATTGAGAAGGCTGATTACCAGGGCCACAATGACGGCGATCAAAAACGAGTCGACCTGCACCCCGCTCAAAAGGTTGGCGAGCAGGACCACTGCCAGGGCTGAGAGCAGCATTCTGAGTATGAATTTCATAGATATAATATTTAGAGATATAAAAAGGCACGCTTTTAAAAGCGTGCCTTTAAATTATGAATTTTTCTCGTTTACTGAATATAAAGTCCTGTGTAATCCAACGGATCCACGCCGGGAAGGTTTGAGCCGTATTTGGCGTTGATCGTCTCAACGATCAGGTTCGCCACCAGGGCGTAGCCCCTTGGGGATGGGTGAACCCCGTCCAGGGAGAATCCTCCTCCTGTGCCATAAGATGCAGTGATGGTACTTCCGTCACTAAGGGGAATCCCCACATCTGCAATGGTCTGCAGGTAAGCGTTGGCATCTACAAAAGCCAGGTCATAGGCCTGGGCCAGGGCAGCAATCGTCTGGTTATAGGAGGCTGTAGCGGTAGCTACGGATGCCTGTTCATCCGGAGTGAGGACCCATTTGTCTGCGAGCGGAAGAGAAACCCCTTCTACAGAGAACTGGCCTGCCAACTGAGTAGATAATCCCTGGGCCACAAGGTTTTGTACCGAAGTGGTATTCACAGTTCCTATGACACTAGCGCTGGGAAAGACAATGAGATCTTCCGGAGTAGCCTGTCTGGATTGGCCGTAGGTGGCTCCCAGTAAGTTGGCCACCAGAGGTGCGGCCTGAGGGGGTAACCCGAACTGGGCGATGAACGCCTCAAAGGCGGGTCCATTGGCCAGTAAGGCACCTGCTATCGTGGCTGAGATATCCGCCAGGCTTTCATCCCTGATCACAACCGGACTTGCCTCGGTCTGTGAGAAGACCACTATGCGGTTGGTCTGTCCGATCGCGGTGTAGATCTGGTTTAACGTTCCGAAAATGGTATTCAGCAGCGGTATTTGGGGTCCGAAAGCCGGATTTGTCGGATCGAGCGGATTATGAGGCACAGTGGTGAAATACGGTATGGTGGTGACATCAGGCAGGTTGATGACCACACCGTCTGCTCCGTTCGCCGTCATGGTCTGCAACAGGCCGTCGTATACACTGGCAAAAACATTGGGATCCGTAATATCATTTCCCCCATAAGTGCTGGGATCCAGGTTTCCTGTCTGGTCTACCCCGGATCCTCCTGAGGTGGCAAAACTGAGTATGTCGTTATTCCCTATCCACAGGGTAAAAAAGGTAGGGTTTTGCACAGCGGCATCGCCTATGATGGTAGCAGAGGCAGAGCTGGCAAAACGGGCGTAATAAGGATTGGCTAATCCCACAGGTACCCCGGCCAGGTTACCATATCCCGGGGCCACCATGTGGAAGCTTTTGGCTCCCGGTACCCCCATGTTGTTAAAGGGACCTGTAAGTGTATTGCTGATCTCAGTGGAACCCTGACCTGATACTGGTACAGGGGTGGGCGAACCAGTAGCAAAGGAGAGGATAAGACGGTTACCTAGGATTGGAGTCCCGTTGAGCGTTGCTCCTCCCAGGTTGTCAGCCATAAAAGGAGTTGAAAAGGAGCCTCCTCCTGCCAGGGAAAAATTCTGGGCCAGCATGTTCGGGTAGGACGCGGTCTGCCCGTCTATAAACAGGGCGGCATCTGAATATCCGGCTGTCAGACTGTTGCCCAGGGCCACGTAATTTGAAAAGTCGGCCGTCCCGCTGGTGTACGTTATGGGTTCCGGTGGAGGAGTGGTAGTGATCGTAGCGTCGTCATCACTACAGGAAATAAAAAGCAGTCCGAAGAATGCCAGAAGGGCAAAGAGCTTTTTCATTGAGCAGTATTTGAGTTGATAGTACGTAATGAATGTCAGTGGTCTCAAATTTAACCAAAATTATGACACACGCAATTTTGCCCTTGTAGAATTGACAATCCTTCGGCAAAAAGGGATTCGTCTTAAGAATTCAGAAAGGCCAGGGTGATTTCCATAAATTGGTCGGGGTTTTCAGCATGCAGCCAGTGACCTGCATCTTCCACCGTTTTGAGAAGGGCTCTGGGGAAGTGGTTTTTGATTTCGGGCAGATCCCCTTCCTGAACGTATTCGGAACGGCTGCCGCGGATAAAGAGGGAGGGCCCTTCGTACCGTTCTGTACTGCCTATGGATTCTCCAATCTCATTCATCCTTTCAGCCAGGACCTCCAGGTTGAAACGAAAGGCCAGCTGGTCCTTTTCTTTCCAGTACAGATTCTTCAGAAGGAACTGCCGTATCCCCCAGTCCCTGATGTAGGCCGACAGGGCTTTATCGGCATCTGTTCTTGAGCCCAGGTCAGCGGGTTTCAGGGCTTTCAAACCCTGCAGAATATAGTCGTGGTGGGGAGGATAGTATTTTGGGGCGATATCTGCCACAATAAGGCTGCTGACTTTTCCCGGATTCGTGCAGGCGAACTGCATCGCGGTTTTGCCTCCCATGGAATGCCCGAGTATGTGGGCTGAAGAGATTCCGCGCTCAACCAAATAGGCTTTGATATCCTGTGCCAGGACGGTGTAGTTGAATTCTTCGGACCAAAAACTCCTCCCGTGGTTCCGCTGGTCTATCAGGTGCACTTCAAATCCCTCTTCAGCGTAGCGGGTCCCCAGGGTCTTCCAGTTGTCAGACATGCCCAGAAAACCGTGCAGGATCAGCAGGGGTGAGCCGGAACCCAGTACATTGGAATACAAACTACTCACGATATCAATCTGTGTTTGTACATGTTTATCACATTCTCGAGGCCCAGGTAAATGGCCTCACAAATCAGGGCATGGCCGATGGACACTTCCAGCAGGTTTGGAATGCCCTTGCTGAAATAAGCGATGTTGTCCAGGCTGAGGTCGTGCCCGGCATTGATGCCCAACCCAAGGGAATGGGCAACCCTGGCAGCCTCTGCGTAGGGTGCGATGGCCCTGGCCGGATCAACTGCAAATCCCCTGGCGTAATTTTCGGTGTAGAGCTCTATGCGGTCTGTGCCTGTTTCGGCGGCGCCTTCCACCATGGCAGGATCAGGATCCACAAAAATGGAAGTACGGATACCTTTAGCCTTGAAGGCGCTGATCTTTTCCTGCAGGAAGGAGCGATGCTTTTTGGTGTCCCAACCTGCATTGGAAGTGATGGCGTCCACGGCATCAGGAACAAGGGTAACCTGAGCAGGGACTACCTCCAGCACCATCTCCGTAAACTTGGGGTTGGGATTCCCTTCTATATTGAATTCCGTTGTAAGCACTTCTTTGAGAGCGTAGACATCGGCGTACCGAATGTGCCTTTCATCCGGCCTGGGATGCACCGTAATACCGTCTGAGCCAAAGTCTTCTATATCCTGTGCTACTTTAACCACATCGGGGACATTTCCTCCCCTGGCATTCCTGAGAGTGGCAATTTTGTTGATATTGACACTGAGTTTCGTCATGGAGATCATATCATCGTTGAATCGGCGCAAAAATACGAATTAGGCATACCTTTTGATCTTTTTAATTAGTAATTTGCGATAATTTTAAAGGTCATGTCGATAGAATCCCATATCATCCACACCATCCCGGTATTTGACATCCAGGATCGGCTTGAAGAGCCCATACACTTTTTCAAGAACAGCATCTATTCACATGTGGCCGTCACCGAAGACCAGAAATTGCTGGGCTTGCTTTCGGAAAATGACCTCGAATCCTTCGAATCGGGGGAAAAAATCTCGAGCTTCAAAGCCAACCTGGAATCTTTCTACGCCTCAAAGGAAACTTCATGGCTGGATGTGCTGGAGCTCTTTTCGAGGAATGAGGCCAACCTTATTCCCGTGCTGGACGAGGAAGCCCACGTAATGGGGTATTACGACCTTAACGATTTTGTGGGGGTTTTTATCGACACTCCTTTCTTTAAGGAACCCGGCGCCATCCTGGTGGTAGCCAAGGGTATCAAGGACTATTCCTTTAGCGAGATTGCCCAGATCGTCGAAAGCAACAACACCAAGCTTATCGGGGCCTTTATCACGGATGCGCGCAGCGAGGTGGTACAGATCACTATCAAAGTGGGCACCAACAATTTCAGCGAGGTCGTGAACACTTTCCGCCGTTATAACTATTCCATCCTCTATGGGAACAAAGCCGATCAATTCCTGGAGGACCTCAAAGAACGCTCTGATTATCTGGACAAATTCCTGAACGTATGAAAATCGCCATTTACGGTCAGGCCTTTCAGGACAATGGTCTTACCTATGTCTTCGAATTGCTGGAAGAACTGGCCGGAATGGAATCACAGGTGGTCATAGAAGCCGATTTTTTACAATGGCTTCGCACCCATCAAAAGAATATATCTTACCCGACGTTCGACCACCATAAGGGTCTCAGCAGTGAATTCGACCTTTTTGTGAGCTTCGGGGGAGACGGCACCATCCTGCGCGCCGTCACCTATGTCGGCGATCTCGGGATCCCTATTGTGGGGGTCAATACAGGCCGACTCGGATTTCTTTCCACCTACAAGAAAGAAGATGTCAGGCAGTTGGTCCACCAGTTCAAAAGGGGGGATTATGTGATTGTGGAGAGGAGCCTGGTGACCGTGTCAGCAGATCCTGAAATAGAGGAATTCAAAGGGATGAACTACGCCCTGAATGAGGTCACGGTCAGCCGGAAGGACACCACTTCCATGATCACCATCGAAACCCACCTGGACGAGGAATACCTCACTTCTTACTGGGCAGACGGGCTTATCATTTCAACCCCTACAGGATCAACAGGCTATTCG